>CALQBW020000001.1 GCA_943328915.2 Singulisphaera sp. GP187
TGCGTCCGACGCTACGGGCAAAACCTGGTAAGCGTTCTGGACCAATGACTATTAATGCAACAATAAGAATAAAGAAAAATTCGCCCGGACCAACACCGAGGAAGTTCATGCCGACCTCACTTCACCTGGTAACCATTCGATGCTTTGATTGTACACTGAAATGCTTGGGTGAATTCGTCGGCTAAAAAAATAACAAATACGAAGAGTGTTGGAATGAAGGAGCGGGTGGGAAATATAAAAACTATACCCAAAGCCCATTGACGATTACGATCGTCAATGGGCTTTGGATGTTTTGGATGGGAGGATTACTTCCCGTGGGCGTCGATGTAGGTCAATGCATCGCCTACGGTGAGGATTTTTTCTGCGACATCATCGGGAATGTCAACGCCAAATTCTTCTTCGAGGGCCATAATCAACTCAACCAAATCGAGTGAGTCGGCCTTCAAATCTTCGGCAAAGCGGGCTGATGGTACAATTGCAACTTCTTCGACTCCGAGTCGATCAGCAACAATTTTTTTCAGTCGGGTTTCCATTTCTGCAGACGGCATGAATCATGCTCCTTTCGCAACCGTGACACAAGGTATGAGCGTGTCTTTACGTATCTCAATTATTCACCACGGGATGAATCCCGGTAGGCTACCGTGTAGAAGGATTACGTGATTCGGGATAGCGTAACACTACTGTCCCTAACACGCCATTGACAAACCGTGCTGGATTATCGCCAACATATGCGCGGGTGATTTCTACCGCTGCATTGATAACCAGCTTGTAGTCACCCCGACCTTGCCCCATATAACGCATTTCAGCGATGGCTAATTGTAACACGACTCGTTGTAATAATGGCATATCGCTCAATGGCACACTAGGTGCCAAATCAATAATTAATGCATCTAGTGCATGGCGATTGTTGAGGGCTGCAGTTACTAACGTCCGGATGAATTCTTGATGTTGGGCACTGACAATGCCACTGCCATCGTCATCGTCGTCGGTATCGCTGAGTCGTGGGTATGCAAAGTGATTGGCAAGCACTGCTTCGATCGTATGGTCAGTTTGGATGAGCTCATAGAGAACGCGTACTGCGAGGGTACGAGGTTTGAGCCGTGCTTTGGTGGGCATGCAATCCTTAGGCAAGTATGTCGGTGATAATAACATCAATGATAAATTCCCGCTCTGGACGTGGAGGCAAAATCGCCTGGATGACGGTTTGCACGAGCGCACAATGCTCGGGGAGGCTCCGCGACAATGCGGGGTCTATGCACAAAAAACAAGTCAACACGGTGTGGTTTGCAACATCGCGGGCAGTTACGCCGTGACCAATCAATGCATTATTTGGTGCATTGTATGGTGGTTGCGCCAACCGTACCCCCGGGATAAACGCTACTGCAAGGCTTACCCGATGGAGCAAATCACGGATTTGCGTCTGTGTGTGTGTATATTGCACAATCCTCATTCTACTCACAACTGACGAGCTCGTCAAGAAAAACAACATTTCCCCTTTAGCTGTGGTATAATGCCGAATATTGACATTGGAATGTCGATGCTGTTTTCGAACGTCGGGCACCTCCAGCCCGCACGCGATTAAGAGGAGTGCAACGCACATGGCTTTGGAGAAGAGCGAAAAAGATGTAGTCGTAGGGAAGTTTCAGACTCATGGTACCGATACCGGTTCGTCTGAAGTACAAATCGCCTTATTGACGGAACGCATCAATCAAATCATCGAACATTTGCGCGAACACAAACACGATCATGCTACCCGCCGCGGCTTATTGAGCTTGGTCGGTCGTCGTCGTCGCTTGTTGGCGTACTTGAGCCGCACCGACAGACCCAGCTACCGTTCAGTTATTGAGCGTTTGGGCCTCCGTCGGTAGTCAGGTTGTGGCGACAAGCCCAATTCTACGCTGATATGCTGCGGGCTCGTACAAGTGACGGCCCGCAGTTTTATCTTTTTGGCACAAAAGAGGAAGACCAAGGGGTTAGGGATTGGAGTATGGGGTGGCTTTGCAACGGCATACTCCAGTACCTAACACTTGGCAACAGCTCCACCAGTGGGTGGATGCACCAAGAAGAAGGTAATCTATGACCGTAAAGAACATTGTGAGTGTCAGCGCCGAAATTGCCGGTCGCACCATGACACTCGAAGCAGGTCGTTTTGCTGAACAAGCAGACGGCGCAGTCACCGTACGCTATGGCGACACCATGTTGCTCGCAACTGTGGTGGCTGCAAAGACCGCACGAGACGGAATCGATTTTTTCCCATTAACCGTCGACTACGAAGAAAAAATGTACGCCGCGGGTAAAATCCCCGGGAGTTTTTTCAAACGCGAAGGGCGAGCCACAACCACGGCAATTTTGACATCACGTTTGACCGATCGTCCATTACGCCCACTCTTCCCTGAAGGTTACTTCAACGAAGTACAAATCATCGTAACCACCTTCTCGATTGATATGATCAACGACCCGGGTCCGTTGTCGATTATTGCCGCTTCAGCCGCACTCGCTATCAGCAATATCCCTTTTTCGGGTCCTGTGGGAGCAGTGACGGTTGGGTTTAACGAAAATGGTCACGTCGTCAATCCTTTCATGGCTGATATGGCTGCCAGCCGCCTCGATTTGGTTGTTGCCGGCACCAAAGATGCCGTGTTGATGGTCGAAGCTGGCGCCGAAGAACTTACTGAAGCCGAAATGCTCGATGGTGTTATCAAAGGGCACGAAATTTGTCGCCAAATATGTGAATTGCAAGAGCGACTTGTTGCACAATGTGGCGTTGCCAAATTGTCATTTACCCCGCCATCAGCTGATAACTCACTCGACAAAGCCATTCGAGCCTGGATGGGCAATCGTCTCAACGAAGCCTTGCATGACAGTGACAAAACTGCCCGCCAAGATCGCACCGATGCATTGCATACCGCTATTGTGGCTCATTTCACTGCTGACGAACCCGAAGAAGAAATCCCCGCTCGGAAAAAAGCCATTGACGTGGCCTTCGAACATTTGACCTACGAGGCCGTGCGTTCAGCGATTTTGACCAGTGGCATGCGCGTCGATGGTCGCAAGACTGACGAAATTCGTCCCATCTCGGTAGATGTCGGTGTGGTCCCGCGCGTCCACGGTAGTGGCTTGTTTACTCGTGGACAAACCCAAGTATTGACCATCACCACCCTCGGATCACCGTCAGAAGAGCAACGTCTTGATGACCTTGGTATCCAAACCAGCAAACGCTACATCCACCATTACAACTTTCCACCGTTTTCGACGGGCGAAGTGAAGCGCTTGGGTGCCCCCCGTCGTCGCGACATCGGGCATGGTGCCTTGGCTGAACGGTCGTTGTTGGCGGTATTGCCTCCCAAGTCAGAATTCCCGTATACCATGCGGCTCGTCTCGGAAGTACTGTCATCCAACGGTTCTTCATCGATGGCTTCAGTGTGTGGTTCGAGTTTGTCATTGATGGATGCTGGTGTGCCAATCAAACGCCCCGTCGCCGGTGTGGCCATGGGCTTGATTACCGGATCTGACGGCAAATGGCAAGTGTTGACCGACATCCAAGGAATCGAAGACCACCTTGGTGATATGGACTTCAAAGTTGCTGGTACGTCAGAAGGCATTACCGGACTCCAGATGGATATCAAGACCACCGGTATCACCTTTGACATCATGCGTGAAGCCTTTAAACAAGCGCAAACCGGCCGGTTGTATATCCTCGACAAAATGAATGAAGTCATCAAAAATGCCCGTGCCGAATTATCGGCGACTGCTCCCCGAATCATCACGTTACAGATTCCCGTCGATAAAATCGGTGCCTTAATCGGCCCTGGTGGCAAAACCATTCGTGGGATTATCGAGGTCACCGGTGCTACGGTGGATGTCGAAGACGATGGTCGCGTATTTGTGACAACTGCCGATGGAGAGGCTGCCAAAAAAGCCGTTGGCATGATCGAAGCGTTGACGCGCGAAATCAAGGTAGGCGAAATATTCCTCGGCAAAGTGGTCAGCATCAAACCGTTTGGTGCCTTTGTCAACTTGATTCCTGGTAAAGATGGCATGGTTCATATTTCAGAGCTTGATGTCGGTCGCGTCAACCAAGTAGAAGACGTAGTGAATATCGGCGACGAAATCAATGTCATGGTTATCGACGTTGATGCCGGTGGTAAAGTCAGTTTGTCACGGCGATCGGTCCTCAATGGCGAAACCCCCGAAGAGCGCAAGGAGGCAAACGCTAATCGCCCGCCGGCACCAGACCGTGGCGGTGATCGTGGTGGTTTTAGCAGACCACGTCGGCGCGATTAGTTGTTGGATAATGAAGCCCCGAGTGCTAAGCACTCGGGGCTTTCGCAAGCTTCATTGGTTCTAGACATATGTCGTACGTACGATACGCAGCGGCACATAGTTTCACCCTCTTAGTGGCGAATGGTGCTGGCGATAACCTCAGGACAGTATGCGCCGTTACTTTTTGGGCGAGGTGTATTCATCCGAGGCGAGCAGATCAGCGTGGTGGCGCTGCGCCACGTCGGGGTGTGAGCGCAGTCGGCTTTTGAGTTGGTTTTTGCCGATTTCACGGAAGAGCGGGTTGAGTGGATCGCGGGTCGTACCGCGTGACTTGCCCGCGAGATCTGCCGGCAATTCGAGCAGAGGGACGGTCGAATTGAGTTGGGCATTAAAGAAAAATGCCACCGAGAGGCGATTGGCGCCGGCTGGGGGGGTCACTACGCGGTGGACATTAGCGAGCAAATAGCCATTTGACGCCATTTCAAGTACTTCACCGATGTTGATGACAAATGTGCCTGGAATTGGAGGGGCACTTATCCATTGCTCGTTGTGCTCGACTTCCAAGCCTTTTTGGACATCTTGAAGCAGTACCGTCACAAAGCCGCCATCTTTGTGGGCACCGACGCCTTGGTCGCTTTCGGTGGCGTCACGTCCTGGGTAGCGGATGATTTTGAGCAGGTAGTGTGAATCAGGCGTATAAATCTGTTCAAAAATGTTCTCGGGTTGACCTAACGCCGTCGCAAATGTCTTGATAAGGCGGATGGCCAAATCGGCTGCGGCAGCTTGGTAGCGCAAAATGGTTTCTTTGAAAGCGGGCAAACCAGTCGGCCATTGATTTGGACCACGCAGGCGATTCCATGGGGCATTCGCGGGGTAATTGGCAAGTACTTCGCGCTCCGCACCAATATCGACTTGCTCGCGCCAGTCGCGCTGTCCACGAGTGAATTCTTGGCCTTGGCGATTGTAGCCACGGAAATGTGGCGAATTGACCATTGCGACTGCCATTTTCTCGGCTTCAGGAAGGGCGAAAAATGATCGTGCAACGGCGAGCGTATCATCGATAAGTTGCTGTTCGACGCCATGACCAGTTACATAGAAAAAACCTAAATCGTACGCCGTGGTGCGGATTTCGTTAATAAAGGCGGCTCGCTCGGCGGGGCTGCTTGATTCGAGGCGGGCGAGGTCGAGGACGGGGAGTTGCGAATACGAAGTCGTCATTGGTTCTCCTGTTACAATGGTAAAAAGTGTTCATTCAAGCATATCTGATTCGTTTGGATACGAATTATCCTAATATAGCATAAATATTATAGGATTCGTCAAGTATGTTTGTTTGCAGCAGGGTTATCCTGATAAAATGCTGCAGTTGAACTTTTTTCTTCATTTATTCCAGAAAAGGACGCTATTATGACGATTCCATCGGTAAAATTGAATAATGGTTTGCAAATGCCGCAAATTGGCCTCGGGACTGCGTCGCTAGATGATGATGCAGTAGCACCGGTAATTGTGTCTGCAATAGAGGCCGGCTACCGACACATCGATACTGCCTTCCGCTATGGCAATCAGCGTGGGGTAGGTAAAGGGGTGCGGGATAGTGGCATTGCCCGCGAACAATTGTTTGTGACAACCAAGCTCGATGGTGAATTTCAAGGTCAAAACCGCGCCATTGTAGGGCTCGATGAATGTTTGCAGCAACTCCAGATGGACTATGTCGATTTGTTGTTGATCCACTGGCCGTTGCCACAACGCAACGAATATGTGTCGACGTGGAAAACGTTCGAGACTCTGGTGGCATCAGGCAAGGTGCGGTCAATCGGCGTGTCGAATTTCACACCAGCCCACTTAGAGATGTTGCATGCCCAAACGACTATTCGCCCGACCACTAACCAAATCCAACTCAGCCCGCGGATTACCCGGCCAGATCAAGTGGCCTATGGCCATGCCCACAATATCGTGACGGTGTCGTGGAGCCCATTGGGTCAAGGCGGCGATTTGTTGAGTGATCCGACATTGAAGGCGATTGCACACGCGCACGGCAGATCTATTGCACAGATTGTGTTGCGCTGGAATATCGAACTGGGGCTGGTACCCATTCCGCGCTCAGCCAATCCGGTACGTTTGGCCCAGAACCTCGAGATATTTGATTTTGCTTTGACGCCAGCCCAAATCGCCGCGATTACGGCACTCGATACAGGTGCGGAAAAACGCGTCGATTCGGACGTGCAAGGGCATTGATTGCTCCAGCGGGGTGGCAGATGCACCACCCCGCCACGGCAATTCACGACTGGCCAAAGCGTTTTTCGCATGACAAGTTAATTGATGGTCTGCGTAAAAAATAGGTAATCCGAAGTTTTCTGCAAAAGAAAAGAGTAGATATGGCGATTCCGTCAGTGACATTGAACAATGGTCTACAAATACCGCAAATCGGGTTGGGGACGTGGCCGCTCAAAGATGATGATGCGCTCATGGTGGTAGAAACGGCAATCAGAGCAGGGTACCGCCATATTGATACTGCCTTTCGCTATGGTAATCAACGTGGTGTGGGCAACGGGGTGCGTCAGAGTGGGATTGCGCGTGATGCGTTGTTTATAACGACGAAGCTTGATGGTGAATTCCAAGGTGCAAACCGCGCCATTGCCGGAATTGACGAATGTTTGCGCCAACTGCAGATGGACTATGTCGATTTGTTGTTGATCCATTGGCCGTTGCCGCAACGCAACGAATATGTATCGACCTGGAAAACATTTGAGACAATTGTGGCATCGGGCAAAGTGCGCTCAATTGGCGTGTCAAATTTCACCCCGGCGCACCTCGACCATTTGCAGGCAGAAACGAGCATTCGCCCTGCGACGAACCAGATCCAACTCAGCCCGCGTATTACCCGACCAGACCAAGTTGCCTACGGGAAGAAGCACAATATTGTAACGGTATCGTGGAGTCCGTTGGGCCAAGGCAACGATTTGTTGAGTGATGCGACGTTGGGGGTGATTGCGCAAAAATATGGCAAAACCCCGGCCCAAATCGTATTGCGCTGGAATATTGAGCTCGGGCTCGTCCCCATCCCCAAGTCGGCGAATCCGACTAGGTTGGTTCAAAATTTTGAGATTTTTGATTTTGGGTTAACTCTGGCTGAAATCGCTGCCATTTCGGCGCTGGATACAGGGGTTGAACCGCGTGTTGATTCGGATGTGGAAGGCCATTGATCACAGCGGTGGGGTGGCGACGTGTCAGCCCCGCCCTTCGCATTCACGCCTGGCCAATACGGTTTTCCCAATACACAAGAACAACGCAAAGGAATGCAAATGCAATACGCGACAAATCAATATGAAGGGATGATTGCCGAAACGATTGTCATCCCCGGGCATAACGGCGACCCCATCGGTGCGTATGTGGCGCGGCCGTTGGGACCGGGACCATTCCCTGCGATTGTGGTGATTCATCACATGCCTGGTTGGGACGAATGGTATCGTGAAGTGACCCGTAAGTTTGCGCACCATGGGTATATTGCGATTTCGCCCAACCTCTATCACCGTGCCGGCCACGGCATCCCCGAAGACATCGCGGTGCAGGTGCGGGCAGCGGGTGGTGTGCCTGATGCCCAAGTGGTGGGCGATGTGGCAGGTGCGCTGGCCTATGCGGTTGCGCAACCGACCTGTACGGGCAAAGTAGCAGTGTTTGGGACCTGCTCAGGCGCACGGCATGCGTACTTAGCGGCCTGTCGCGCCCCTGGATTTGCAGCGATTATTAATTGTTGGGGGGGACGGGTCACGATGGACCCGCAAGAGTTGAGCCCCAATCAGCCCGTGGCTCCGGTTGATTACACCAACAATTTGGCGTGTCCTGTGTTGGGAATTTTTGGCGAAGAAGATTCTGGCCCCACCCTGCCACAGGTGGCGTTGTTGGAGCAGGCCTTGATTGCGCATGGCAAAACGTACGAATTCCACATGTACCCGGATGCCGGGCATGGATTCTTTTATTATGATCGCCCGGCCTATCGTCAAACCCAAGCCATGGAAGGCTGGAAGAATATTTGGGCGTTTTTGGCGAAATATGTGGGGTAACCCGCGAAAGGAACAAGCGGCGGATGTGTACAATGATTGCCACGCAAATCAAGGTTGCCGGGAGTGGCAAAGCGGGGAATGGGTGGTTTACCCTCGGCGAAGCCAACGTGTCGTACGACCATCCCTTTGAAGCACCATTTGAACATGCCCTGAGCCTTGATTTTGTCAACGAGGCACTCGGGCCGAGTGCGCGAGTATCGGTAGAGTTGGATGTGGTGTCAGCGCGCCAACTTGTCGCGACCATCAATGCAATTTTGGCACAAGCAGACCACGGTGGTTTTATCGTTGAGTAGGGAGTGCTGCGGCCCAAAAAGAGACGCGCAGATGTAGGTTACAATGAGCCCAGTTGAGATTGAATCTATGGAGAAAGTGCTATGACGACTCCTTTTGCGCGGCGGATGAACCGAGTGCAGCCTTCGGCGATCCGTGAATTGTTGCAACTCGGCGACAATCCAAAGGTTATTTCGTTTGGCGGCGGGTATCCTGATTCAACATTGTTCCCCTACGAAGAACTCTGTGCAGCCGCCCAAACAGCCTTGGTTGAAGATGGTGCGGCTGCATTGCAATACACTGCGTCAAACGGGACACCGCAATTGCGTGCCCAAATCGCTGCCCGGATGACGAGTCAAGGCACCCTGTGTCATGCCGACGATGTGCTGATATTGCACGGGGGTCAACAAGGCCTTGATTTGGTAGTGAAATTATTTATTAATCCCGGTGATGTAATTATTACCGAAAATCCGACCTTCCTCGGCGCGTTGATTGCCTTTAACCCCTATGAGCCAAAATATGTCGGGATTGGGATGGATGGCGATGGCATGGATATGAATCAGCTCGAACAGGCACTCCGTGACACGCCGAACGTAAAGATGATTTATACGGTGCCGGACTTCCATAATCCTACTGGTGTGACCATGAGCCTGGCACGACGGCATGAATTGATTGCCTTGGCCAATCGCTTTCATGTGATGGTGTTGGAAGATACTCCCTATCGTGAAATTCGCTTTGCAGGCGAATCACTGCCGACGCTCAAAAGCCTCGACACCGAGGGGCGGGTTATTTATCTCGGCACGTTCTCGAAAATTTTGGCGCCAGCCTTGCGGATCGGGTGGACGGTGGCTGCCCCGGCAATTACCCATCAATTGGGGCTACTCAAATTGGCCGCAGACACCCAATGTAGTACGCTTAATATGAAAATAATCTCGCTTTTTTTGGAGCAAAACGACATCGAAGCGCATATTGCGCAGTTGCGTGACGCCTATCGGCGCAAATGTAATGTCATGTTGCGCACCATGGCGGAATCATTCCCCGAAACGGTGACTTGGACGAGTCCGAACGGGGGATTATTTACCTGGTTGACATTCCCAGAGGGATTTGATGCGGCTGATTTTATGCGAAATCAATTACTGCCCCATGCCAATGTGGCGTTTGTGCCAGGTGCGCCGTTTTTCCCCGTCCATCCAGTCATCAATCATGCACGGGTCAATTATTCGTCACAATCTGACAGTCGAATTGTGCAAGGCATTCAGGCGATGGGTGCGCTCCTCAAAAATCCCCGTTAACCCAAAATCGCTGTTAATGTAGCGTCGAGGTCGCTCAGGTCAGCCAGCACCGCATCAGGGTGATGGGTGGCGAGATCAGCAACGCTAAATGGACCAGTTGCAACCGCGACGGTGCGGGCACCATGCGCTTTACCACAGGCGATATCATTGGGTGTATCGCCGATGATGATGATGTCGCTGCCAGAGAGGGGTGGCTGGAAGCGTTGATTGGCTCGATTCAAGGCAAAGCTGGGCAACTGCACGCGTTGGTGGTGATCACTGCCATATGCGCCAGTTTCAAGATCAATGAAGTGGAGTAAATTGGTCAGCCGCAGTTTCATTGCGGCGACTTTTTGCATATTGCCGGTAAGCACCGATTGATGCACGTCAGGAATTTTTTGGAGGTGGGTCAATATGGCAGGGACACCGGGTAACACGCGCCCACGGGCAGCCATTTCGGCTTGGCGAAGGTCAAGTTCTTCCATGTAGGCTACGGCAAATTCGTCGAGCTGAGCGAGGATTTGGACGTGGGAGCGCTCGGAAAATGTTTCTAAAATAATTTGTTGATCTGTTTTGCCGGCGTATTCGCGCCGATCGTTGCTGGCAGGGCGTCCATAGACGCGGGTCATGGCCGCCCGCATCGCTTCACCAGCCACGCCACCGCTATACAAAAGCGTGCCGTCAATATCCCACAAAATCAAGCGCATAGTACGTCCTTTTTGTCTGAGTGAATCGTCGCGAGAAGTTAAAGTCCACCAAAATACCGAAGTGCGAAGCGGATGCGGTCATCGATCGTGTCGGGGGCGTCGGCGGGGATGTTAGCGACCGCAGCGTTGGCTTCGGCTGCACTATACCCCAACCCCATTAACACATCGATGACATCGCTATCCCGGCTCGATGGAGGCGCACCTGCCATCACGCCACGTGGGTCAACTTTGCCTTTGAGTTCAAGTACTAAGCGTTCGGCAGTTTTGCGGCCAATGCCGGGGACTTTGCTGAGTCGCACCACATCACCACTCGCCAAGGCGTTTTTGAGGTCTTCTGTATTCAGGCTCGACAACAGACTCATGGCTACTTTGGGACCAATGCCACTGACGGCGAGGAGTTGATCAAAAAACAACCGTTGTGCCCAATTGGTAAATCCATAGAGCGTGAGCGAATCTTCACGGACAATCAAACTGGTAAAAAACCGGACAATATCGCCATCATTTACGGCGCTCAGCGTCGGTTTGGGGAGATGGACGAGGTAGCCGACACCGTTTGTGTCGATAATTACGTAGTCGCTGCCTGTGGCGACAATCGTACCAGAAACAAGCGCTATCATAATATTCCTCTATACAAAAAACCGGCCTTTGGCCGGTTTTTGAATGGGGCGGGAGACGAGATTCGAACTCGCAACCCTCTGCTTGGGAAGCAGATGCGCTACCATTGCGCCACTCCCGCTCATTCCCCCAATTGTAGCCTGTGGGGGCTGGGCTGTCAAATTTTTGATTATGCGGAACGCACAATCGACTGCATAATGTGTTCGAGTTCGGCGCAATGGTGTTGCCAAGAATACTGCGCCACTACGCGCTCACGCCCGGCTGCCCCGAGTTGTTGGGCACGGTGCGGGTCGGCGAGGAGCGCGGCGATTGCGTCGGCCAGCGCCGGTACATCTGCTTCTGGTACCAACAATCCTTCGTGTCCATGGCGTACGATTTGATTGAGCGGAGTAATATCGCTTGTGATGACGGGCAAAGCAGCCGCCATGTATTCGTGGATTTTGAGTGGCGACCAAAAGAACCCTGCGGCTTGTAATGCGGGATGGGCGTAAGTATCAAACGGGGCAATTCCGATATCAGCGTGCGCGAGGATGTCAGGCATGGCAGCATAGGGTTGCGTACCGGTAAAGACTATGTTGGGATGACCTCCCGCAAGCTTCGTGACTTGCGCAAATTCTGGACCATGCCCTACAAACAAAAAGCGCGCATTGACTCCACGCTCGAGCAACAGTATGGCGGCCTTTACCCCAAGAGCGACGCCGTGCCAAGCACGAAATGAACCAACAAATACCACCGTCGGTTGGTGGTCAGGCGGACGGCGAGCGGGGCGGGGCATAAAGCGTTCGACATCAGCACCCCACGCAGTTTCGTGGATGCGTTGGCGGTCGATACTGATTGGGATAGTCGTTTGGAGCGGAGTGACAATTGCATCGGCCCAGCGACATTGGCGCGTCGCCCAGCGACGCATCGGGCCGCCGAGTTGGTCGTCGATTTGGCGTTTGCGGATACTTGGGGGGTCAATTATCAACGCATTGACTTCAAGGAGCGTGGGGGTTTTGCTGAGACGTGCGGCAATCATGCCAGACCCAGCAAAATTGTAATAGCGTTCCATTATTACATCAGGTGTAATACGTCGTGCCAACGCGATAATTGCGGGGGTGGTGAGCAGCGATAATGCCTTGGGGATATCGATATGATAAATAGTAAAGTTATCGAGTTGTTGTTGGGCAGGCACAAATAACTGTTGGAGATTGGTGTGCCCTTCCCTGCTTACGGCTACCACATGTACTTCGTGACCACGTCGACTCAACCCACGGGCCACTTCATAGGCATGGGTTGAGCCACCAAGATTCCCAGGCAGCGGGATGCCGCTCGCAACGTAGAGGATTTTCACAGGGTATCCATTTTGCAATCAAAAAAATAAGACGGTGGTACGGGGAAGTTACATACGTTCGTAGCGTTCGAGATCCATCACAATACACAGTGCACCTTCTGCCACAGTCGATACTATTTGTTGGGCTTTGGTGACTGCAGTATCTTCGACTCCTGCCAACAACGTGGTGTTGCCACGGCGTAAGAACCCGCCACTCGATGCGAGCCGTGTCACGCGAAATCCTTGTTCAACCAAGGCGTCAACGGCTGCATCAGCCACGGCATCTTCGGTCACAAAAACGAGTAATTTCATATGGGGCTCCTTATAAAGCGTTGGCCTGGCGAATGCGCTGGGCCATTGGTAGGGAGTACGTATGGCAAATCGCAATAGCGACTGCATCGGCGGCATCGTCTGGTGTAATAATGTTTGGCATCCGTAACGTCAAACGTACCATTTCTTGCAGTTGGCGCTTGTCAGCACCACCATACCCAGCCACCGTCTGTTTGATAATAATAGGCTTATATTCGTATACCGTCAGACCTGCTTGGGCGAGAGCTAACAATACTACTCCGCGGGCCTGACTGACCGTAATTGCGGTGGTGACGTTCTTCGAGAAAAAAAGTTCTTCGACCGCACAATTATCTGGTTGGTAAGTCGTGAGGCATTCACAAATTCCACCATAGAGTGATAACAAGCGTTCAGATTGCGGCATACCAGCGGGAGTAGTAAATGTGCCACATGCCACCAAACT
The DNA here is from genome assembly GCA_943328915.2 of Singulisphaera sp. GP187. GTDB lineage: Bacteria > Chloroflexota > Chloroflexia > Chloroflexales > Roseiflexaceae > UBA965. Next base: position 13,248 of record CALQBW020000001.1, read on the forward strand.
GAGGTTGCCATTGAGTGAATCAACAATGCCCCATCCCATGATTGCCGTACCAGGATCAATTCCTATTGTACGCATCAGGAGCCAGCAAATTGTTCGGCCACTTCGTCCGTGATGTCGAGGTTGCTATAGACTTTTTGGACATCGTCGAGATCTTCCATGCGTTCGATTAATTTGAGTGCCCGCAAGGCGTCGGCAGGGTCAGCTTGGACTATCGTTTTGGGACGCATGGCTTTTTCAACCGTGGTGATGACCAATCCTGCCGCAAGCAACGTATTGCGAATGGTAATAAGTTGCTTGTAGTCGGTGTAAATTTCGAGAAGATCACCACTATCCAAGACATCATCAGCCCCAGCGTCAATTGCGAGCATCGTTGCGTCATCGGCATTGAATTTACCATTGCTCAAATCAACGACAATCAATCCTTTGAGGTCAAACATCCAACTCACAGACCCTGGTTCGCCAGGATTTCCACCGATTTTGGTAAACACGGCACGTACTTCTGAGGCGGTACGATTGCGGTTGTCGGTGGCAGCTTCAATGATTACAGCGACGCCACCGGGTGCATACCCTTCGTAAGTAATTTCTTCGAGTTGGGATTCGTTTCCTTTGCCCAAACCGCGTTCGATTGCACGATGGATACTGTCCATGGGCATGTTTCCGGCACGAGCTCTATCAACAGAAATTCGCAGGCGGAAGTTGGTCTCGGGGTCACCTGAGCCACCTTCACGCACTGCAATAGCAATATCGCGGGCTAATTTGGTAAACAACTGACCGCGGCGTTGGTCAAGTACCCCTTTGGATCGGCGTATGGTAGCCCATTTCGAGTGACCGGACATAGCAAATACCTCTATAGAATGCGTATAGTTTGGTACATTATACCATACGCCTTTCATTCATCATAGCCTCTTTTTGGGCTTCTGTATATAGAAACCCCCCACGTGTGAACACGTGGGGGGCGAGATCGAGATTTAGGTGTTGACCGGGACGTCAATTCCGTTGGTTTGCTGCACCCGAGCAATCAAACTCCGCAAACGATCGCCATCGAGGGATTCGTATTCAATCAACGCGTTTGCCATGTCTTCGAGGATGGTGCGATTTGTATTCAAAATCGAACGGGTATGGGCGTATGCTTCTGCCACAATGCGGAATACTTCTTCGTCGATTTTGCGGGCTACGTCTTCACCATAGTTGCGTTGTTCACTGATTTCGCGACCAAGGAAAATCATCTCTTCCTTTTCGCCAAACGCAATCGGGCCTAATTTGGGGCTCATACCGAACCGAGTCACCATGGCACGTGCAATCTTGGTCACTTGTGTGATATCGCCAGATGCCCCGGTAGTGACTTCAGAGATACCAAAGATAATCTCTTCGGCGACCCGACCACCCAATGCGGATACCAACTGCGCATTGAATTGTGAAGCCGTCGTATAACGCAAGCTGTCTTCTTCTGGCAAGAAAAGGGTATACCCACCGGCACGACCGCGCGGGATGATAGTAACCTTTTGTACCATGTGTGAATGAGACATGCCGGCGGCAGCAATTGCGTGACCAGCTTCGTGGTATGACACCAGTAGCTTCTCACGTTGGGTCATGACGCGACTGCGCCGCTCGGGACCACCGAGGGCGACCCGTTCGACGGCATCGCTCAACTCAATTTGCCCGATTTGTGTTTTGGAACGACGGGCTGCTAAAATGGCCGCTTCGTTAATCGCATTGGCCAAGTCAGCACCCGAGAACCCAGGGGTAAGTTTGGCGATAACGGTCAAGTCGACGTCGTCTGCCAATGGCTTGCCTTTTGAATGAACCTCAAGGACGGCGATACGACCCTTGACGTCGGGGGTATCGAGGACCACTTGGCGGTCAAATCGGCCGGGACGGATCAAGGCAGGGTCAAGTACGTCAGGACGGTTGGTGGCAGCAATGACGATAATGTTGGTGGTGGAATCAAATCCATCCATCTCGACTAAAATCTGGTTGAGGGTTTGTTCACGCTCATCGTGCGAACCGCCCAACCCAGCGCCACGTTGACGGCCTACTGCATCGATTTCGTCTATGAAAATGATACATGGGGCGTTCCGTTTGGCTTGGTCAAACAAATCACGTACACGTGAAGCACCCACACCGACGAACATTTCGACGAATTCTGAACCCGAAATCGAAAAGAATGGTACCCCTGCTTCACCGGCAACTGCCCGTGACAATAGGGTTTTGCCGGTCCCCGGAGGACCAACCAGCAACACACCGCGGGGGATGCGGGCGCCAAGGGCGGAAAATTTGTCGGGAAACTTGAGGAACTCGACAATTTCGCTGAGGTCTTGTTTGGCTTCTTCTTGGCCGGCAACATCCGCAAATGTCACGCTGGGTTTGTCCGGCGAAAACATCCGGGCGCGGCTTTTGCCAAAAGACATGGCTTGATTGTTCGATCCTTGTGCTTGGCGCATAAAGAAGACAAAAAACCCAATCATCAAAATGACCGGTAACAACACGGAAATAACATTAAATAAACCACCCCACGCGGGAGCAGCACCAATTTTGAGGTCGACGCTGTCAAGCGGGACGCCAGCTTGTACCAACAACGTGGTGATACTTTCGCCAGTTTCGATACGTGAACGGATTACTTTGGTGTCACGGTAGTTGACGGTGATTTCGCTACTGCCGGTTTGGACATCGATGCTTTTGACTTTGCCTGCTTTGGCATCTGCGAGCACAGTATAGATGCCACTCTCGGTGACCGTTGCTTGTGAACCACTAAAATAATTAAAAAATAGTGCAAGCGCTGCAACAAGGATGATAAGGTAAACGAAACTATTCTTCAGCCAACGATTTTCGCCCATATAGCTTCACAATCTAGGAGTAGTCACTCCGTGGTAGCGTGGCTCTGATACGAACAGAGGTGAACATGCTACATGTTTGGTCTGGTGATTATAACACTCTCGATTTGGCTTGGGCAAGCATGAACGATGCGAAATCACCAACTCTTATTTAATTCTAATACCAGCGTTGCGGTGTACCCGTGAATTTGTCTCATTTGAGTAATGAGATTAGTCGATAAATGGATTTGGTTCAATCCTGCGGCAAGTAAAAAACAACGGACGGGCTTGATGTGTATGCACGTCCGAATGTGTTATTTTGATGATAGTTTTAGTTAGTATAAATTTCAGGTTTAAGTACGCCAATATATGGCAGATTGCGGTAATGCTCTGCATAATCAAGCCCATATCCCACCACAAATTCATTGGGAATGTCAAACCCGAGGTAATCGACGGTCAACCCTACCGCCGGGTCACGGCGAGCAGGCTTGTTTAACAATGTACAAATCCGCATACTGGCAGGATTGCGTTTGAGAAATTGGGCGTGCAAATAGGCCAAGGTAAGCCCGCTATCGATGATATCTTCGACAATCAGCACATGACGTCCCGCAATATCCATATCGAGGTCTTTGAGGAGGCGGACTACGCCGGTACTATGAGTGCCATGACCATAACTCGACGTCGCGATGAAGTCAATTGAAAGGGGTATATTGATGGCGCGTGCCAGATCCATCATGAACATGGTGCATCCTTTGAGCACCCCAATCAAGACCAAATCACCTAATACTCCATAATCTCGAGCAATAATTTGTCCCAATGCGTGAACTCGGGTGGCAATTTGTACTTCGCTCAACAACGTTTTCTCGATATCCTGGTGCATGACAACTCCCTATACCAACTAAAGTTGTTACATCATACCGTAAATTTATCGTCTTTGGGACACCAAAAATGCAGCGCCGGCTGATTGACTGTCGCGCGGTACGCAGGATCACAACGTACCCCTGCGATCCAGACAACCTGTTCTTCAACACATATGACTGGCCAATGATCGCGTAGGGATGCGGGGATTTTGGCGTCAACCATCACATCTTGCACTCGGCGGTGATTGCCATTGCCGATGCCGATGCGATCGCCAGCACGACGAGTACGGAGGGTATATTGGTGATTTGGTTGTAAAAAAACGTGCCAGTCGTCGTGAAGTGCGGGCTGCGCAGGGGGGTGTGCGTCGGCGACAAGCAAGGAAAAATCCCCACAAGCAATTGTTTGGGGCGGGACCAATAATTGTGGTTGCCCCACGTAGACTGGCGTCATGGGGGGCGTTGCCGCGCCGATGGTGAGCGTCGTGGTGGTAATGTGAATGGGAATCCCAAATGGTAATGGCTGTGATGATGGAGTGCCGGTAATGAGTGCAGTGCGGAGCCCTTCGATATGACCAAAGCTGATTTCACGCAGGGTGCCATGGTACAACGTAATCGCGCGGCGTAAGGCAGCACGTTGCAGGGTTGGATGCAATGAACAAAAATATGCCCGTTGGAATTCAATGTGCGTTGCAGATGCCTGCGCCAATTCATCCCAATGCGCCATCAGGCTGGTATGTACAAAATCATCGCTGTCACTACTGAGCAATGCGGTCTGGGCAAGTAGTTGGTCGAGCTGTGGTTGTTCGTGGCGCAGGGCCGGGAGGATATCATGGCGCACGCGCACCCGTAGGGCGCTTTGCTTTTCGTTGCTGGGGTCATGGCGAGGGGCGAGTTGACGTGTTGCACAATAATCAAGAATAGTGGCACGTGTTACAGCGAGGAGCGGCCGTACCAGCGTGGCGTGTCCGGGTGGCTCGCTCGCTGCCCAGATTGACCATGGCGTTACAGCGCGCATGGCAGCGAGCCCGGTGGTGCCACTGCCACGCAACAGGCGCATTAGCACCGTTTCAGCTTGGTCATCTTGGGTGTGTGCCACAAGCACCATATCAGCATCGATTTGCAGAGCGTAATGGGCAAGCCTTCGGTAGCGTACCACTCGGGCTGCTTCACTCAAATTGGCAATATTAGGTGTTTCGCTGCGAATGTCGGCCGCATCAATCCAGGCAGTGAGCCCCAATGACTGGGCGGTGTTGGCCACAAATTGAGCATCGGCTGCGGATTGTGCCCCGCGGAATTGATGGTCGAGGTGATATACAACAAGTGATGATGCTGGGTATATTTCTCGTAAGGCATAGAGTAATGCTAATGAATCTGGCCCACCCGACACTGCTACCACCGCTCGCCCGAATGATGCGAGGGCCGAGTGTTGCTGCAGGTGATTGACAAGGTGGTGAGTATTCAAAGTACAACCGGGATGGCGGAAATCACAGCGACGAATCGGCGGTTGTCACTGATTTGATCACGCTGAGGTGGCACATATTTCGGTATTGGAAATGTATTAGCGATGCAAACATGCATGTCGATTTCGCATCGATTTCGGTCGTGCACACGCTGGGGAACAGGTGATTTTCTGTGAGCTTTGAACGCACAAAACACCCTGGTCATTTGATTACGCATCGGTGTTACTCCTAGCGAAGCGCAGGACAATCGGCAACGAACTGCAAGACAGAAGCCAACGTTTGCTCAGGGGTATCATTGTCGCCATTAATATAAATGGCGTCGACAGCAGGTTGCATGACGTGGCGATCACGTTCATCGCGAATCCGAATGGATTCGGTCAATTGGGTGACATCAATCTGTTCACCACGCGCCGTCAATTCGTTGATTCTGCGGCGCACACGCTCGGCGATGGTGACGTCGAGGAAAATTTTGAGCGGTGCTTCAGGGAGTACGATTGATCCAATATCACGTCCAACCATCACCACATTCCCTTGCATGCCGATTGCGCGTTGTCGAGCCCGCAATATCTGGCGGACGCTGGGGTGAGCCGCGGCTATCGAGACGGTTTTTTCGACCGATTGCTGACGAATATCCCACGTCACATCACGCCCGTTGAGCATAATTGTATATTGCCTGCCATCGTTTTGGGTAGGAGCTTGAACCGAAATAACACTTTGCGCTGCGAGAGTCGTAACTGCTTCGGCATCGCTCGGGTCACAATTGCCTTCGATAACGGCAAGTGTCAAAGCACGATACATAATCCCGGTATCAAAATACAGAAAGCCTAAGTGCATTGCGACATTTGCACCAAGGGTGCTTTTGCCGGAACCTGCGGGGCCATCAATTGTAATTACCCGAGGAATTGTCATATGTATTCCCAAATATACCGCATGTTCTGTGCCGTAATTATACCGTGAATTGGTTCAAGGAGTGGGGTATGTGGTTTTGTCCCAATTGATATTCTGATTCGGACAAATGCAAGCATTGTGCAACATGTACAGGGCTGAGTCATTATGTGGTGATGCTATAGCTACGTCGCCAACATGCCCTTATTTTTATTTGTACAAAATATACAAAGGCCAAAAATAAATACATCATATGTGTCCGTGGTTCAGATGCAACCGTGAATGTAATTTTTTAACGTAGGCAGGATTCAATTTAATTTGTCATAAAAAATGCAATGAGGTATCTGAAACGGATGATTTGACGTATATTTTGGTCAAAAAGAAGCCTTCGATGGATCATCCTTTAGGATTTTACTTCCGTTCGCAGGCATTTTGATCGGCGCCAAAATCGTCGGTCAATTGAGTCAGTGTGTCGTGAATTCGGCGGTTTTTGGTGAAGTTTTGGTCACAGAGTAAATTTGTGCAACAAAGCAACGGTGCATTTGCAATATGTAAATGCTGCGTAGATATCAACACATCACGCCGGAAAACCAGTCGCATTCGCTTGGGTTAAAAGGCCAAGAGAAGCACCGTGAACTGGGCTGCGTGACGGACAGCGTCGCAGTCCGCGGTGGCCAAGTCTCATTTGGCGATTAGCATATAAAAACGGACTGAGTGACATGTGTCACCCAGTCCGTTTTTTGGTGGTTGGCTTAGCCGATTTTGACAGCACTGCCACCTTTGGCAGCCGATAATTGGATGGCGTCCCACAAGCGGGCCATACGCAAACCGACTTCGGGTGGGCAGGGATTGGGAGCGCCTTTGCGTACCCCGAGGAATTGCTCCCAGACGCCCATCGAAGCGGCTGTTGCGACGGTGGCGGGTGGGGTATCGCCATCATATTGCACTTGGAGCTTTTCGCCCCAAACGCCGGTATAGAGAATCCCTTTGTCGCCAAAGACGCGAATGTCGGATTGGCACGATGGCATTGCTTCGCCGCAACCATGGAGCGACACCAAAACGCCCGACTTAAGACGGGCAATCACTACGCCGAGTGTTTCGACGGCGCGGCCTTGATTGTCGAGATATGCGGCTACTTCAGCGACATCTTCGCCAGCTAAATCAACGGTGGTATTGAGCAAATGTGCGCCTGTATCAAACAAAAAGCCACCACCGGCGATGGCTGGGATTTGGCGCCAGGTATTGACCGTGTTGACGCCCCAGTTTTGCCACACCACGCCACTAATAGTTTTGATGGTGCCAATGTTGCCATTGCGCAACATATTGACTGCGGTTCGGACGTTGGGAGATAGGCTGCCGGGGAATGCTACGACGAGCAACTTGCCGGTGCGATTGCGGGTGGCAATCAAGCTTTCGGCTTCCGCACCGGTCATGACCATTGGTTTTTCGAGCAATACGTCGATTCCCGCTTCGAGACATGCGGTGGTCTGGTCATGGTGGTATGCATGGGGCGTGATGATAAAAGCTGCGTCAATGGCACCTTTGTGATCTTTGAGGAGTTTGGCCAAATCGGGTTGGTTCGCGGGTACTGGCAACCCTGCCTCTTCGAAAAGGGCGGCGGTATCTTCGTAGGCCTGGGGTGAAGGTTCGCAAACCATGCTGATTTGGGTAGTTTCCTTCATTTTGACCATGGTGCGAATGTGATGACGAGCCATCCCGCCACAGCCGATCATAACCGTACGTACTGGTGACATCGTTGTCTCTTTCATATGAAAATGAGTTCGCTTTAATAGTACACCAAATTACCGCCAAATAACTTACCCACGACCAACAAACGGCATATTGGTGGCCATAATTGTTTGGAACAATATATTGCTGCTCAACGGCAAACTTGCCATCGCCAGCACTGCTTGGGCGACATGCGTGACGTCCATTAGCGGCTCGGGGACGATTGCGCCGTGGGGTTGTAAGATGCCTTGAGCCATGCGCTCTGCCATTTCGGTAGCGGCATTGCCGATGTCGATTTGCCCCACAGCAATCTGGTAGGGTCGCCCATCGAGTGCGGCTGATTTTGTCAAACCGGTAATTGCATGTTTGGTGGCGGTGTAGGCAATCGAATGCGGGCGAGGGGTCTGGGCCGAAATTGAGCCGTTGTTGATGATGCGTCCACCCTGTGGCTGTTGGTTTTTCATTACGCGAAAAGCTTGTTGTAAACAATAAAACATGCCATTGAGGTTGGTATTCACGACGGCATGCCACGCAGCTAGCGAGAGTTCATCGATGGGGACGGCTGGTGCGCCTATACCCGCATTATTGAACAACAAATCGAGGTGGCAATAGTGTGCCATGGTGTCATCAAACAAGGCCCGCACGGCGGCAGGATCGCTGACATCGCAGGGGAAGATGCGGGTCTGATCAGGATTGACACAGGCGGCTTCGGTTGCTGCGAGGGCGCTGGCACGGCGGCCGCTGAGGACGACCTGCCAGCCGGCGGCATTGAGTGCCACGGCGGTGGCGCGGCCAATGCCGGCACTGGCGCCGGTGATGATTGCGGTTTTGGTGGTGGTCATGGATTGCTCCTTGGGGTGATACAAAATCCCCGGCATGCCGTTTGGCCGCCGGGGATGTCGGTACGCATACGCGGCGATTAGGCTGTTGGTTTGCGCAACATAAAGAAGTAGTAGGGCGAATCAACAGGAGCGGGAGCATTGTAGAGCGGGCGTAAAATTGGTTCCCATAGCCAGTTAAGCGTAAAGGGTGCGGCGATAATCCAGCGCCCTAGTAATTTGCGAGTAATCAGCGAAGGTGCCGCAATATAATGGCTCAAATCAAATAATGGCAATGCCGTATCACTGAAGTATGGGCGACAAGACACCACTTCGAAGCCAGCTTCGTTGAAACGTTTGCTCCATTCATCGCGGCTCAAGGTGTTGCGGTGCACCGATACTTTGTTGAACCACCGGCCGTACCGCATGCCGTCTAGACCGAGGAAATTAAGAATCTTAGTCCCCAACAATTGCTCAGGGAAGCGGTTTCCCACAACTGAAGCAATAAACGAAGCACCGGGTTTGAGGGTACGGAAGGTCTCCGATAAGGTTTCTTTGAGGGGTAACACATGCTCAAGCACACAATTACTAAATGCAGCCTCGAACGTATTGTCTGGGAATGGCAGGTGTTTGCCATCGGCGACGCTCAATCCGCGATATACCTTTCGGCCGTAGGCTTCGTGGGTATCGCTTTTGATAGGGTCGATTCCGTAGATTATTTTACCGGGGAATGCAATTTCGGCAAACGTACCGTCACCACTGCCGACGTCGAGGATTGGTTCGGGCATGTCGGGGGCTGTTTCGGCAAAAAGACGTGCTTCGATCATGCGGATCATGACACGGTGTGGTGGCAATGTCATTAAATGGGGAATAAGGTAGTCACGGGGGGTTGTGGGAGTGGTCATCTGCTATTTCCTTGTAGTAAGTTGATGAAAAAGGGCTTCGTAGGCATCAATGGTTTTGGCGGTACTAAATCGTGTTTCGACTTCGTCGCGACTACGATGGAATCGCTGAGGGTCAGCGATGATTGTCAATAAGGCGTCAGCGAGCGCATCACTATCACCAATGGGCACGACTAACCCCATGCCGGTTTGGGTGGGTGGTTGGCGGACACCGGGGAGATTACTGGCAACGGAAGGAGTGCCGAGGAGCATTGCTTCGACTTGCACCAAGCCAAATGATTCGGTGGAATTGAGGCTGGGGACAGTGATGACGTCGCAGGCCTTGAAAAACGTGGCCAATTCCTGTTGATTGAGTGTGCCCAAAAACGTCCAGTTGTGTTTGTATTGCGCAAAAAGTGGTGCTAATCGCTGGGCGTAGGCTTCTTCGCCAAGCACTTGCTCATACGGTCCGGCAAACACCACGCGAGCATCGGGGTAGCGAGCGATGATTTTTGGTACGGCATCAAGCAATACCTCCACCCCTTTTTCAGCGGCCAGGCGCGCCGCCATACCAATCACTGGCCCCGTCAGATTGTAGCGTTTGCGAAATTCACTCACATCGTCATTGTTGGCCGCCATGACTTCGACCGGTGGAGGAATCACGGTAACTTTATGACGAAAATGAGTCAGATACGGCGAATGGGTCGCAAAATCCTCTGTATAGGCGATGACGCGGGTTGACATTCGTCCGGCCATGGCGTTTTGGAACTGGACGACACGATCGACGACCCGGTTAAACCAGCCTGGCGGCAATTGCAAATCGCAATGGTATGTCAAAATTACTGGTTTGCCAAATAGTCGCCCGCGAAATGCAAGCCCAGGAGCATCAAATTGGGGCAAATGTAGGCTGAGCACATCATGAGATAACGCGAGTTTGGTCGCTTCTATGCCATATGTCGGCATAATGACACCTTTGCTGACGCGCGCAGCAACGGGAATGCGAATCACATTGACCCCATTTAATATCTCATGCGTCGGCAAGCTGGAATCATATTGCGAGGTTAACACCGTCACATAATGCCCGCGCGCGGCTAGCCCAATTGCCAATCGTTCGGCGTAAATAGTCAGGCCGCTGGTATAGGGGCGATAGTAAGTAAGTGCAATGAGCACACGCATAACAATTATCGTCCTTCGATTTCGCTCCGGCTATCGGCGACCCATGCCCACAAACGCTCGATGCCAGCCGTAATGGTAATTTTAGGAGCCCATTGCAAGACTGTTTGGGCTTTATCAACATTCAAAATACAGACTCGTTGATCACCCGGACGCCAATCTGCAAAGCGCGGTGATACTACTGGCGTACCATTGAGGCGATCGAGATGTGGGTGGAATTCTCGCCAAATTGAAATGGTGTTGTCGGGGCCACCGCCAATATTGAAAATCTGCCCGGCGACTTGGTCAATCCGCAAAATTGCACTCCGATAGGCATCAACGAGGTCGTCGACATACAGTAAATCACGGACTTGTTTCCCATCGCCATAAATGCTGAGTGGCCGACCGAATTGGGTCGCGATAATGAAGTGGGCCGCCCATCCTTGGTCTTCGACCCCAAATTGGCGCGGGCCGTAGATGGCTGATTGACGGAATACGACGGTGCGCAAATCGTAGATACGATGATAGTCACGGACGTATTGGTCACCAGTGCCTTTGGAGCATCCATACGGAGAATGGAAATCAAGTGGTTGGGCTTCGGTGGCGCCGCGCGGCAAATCCCGGTAGCGATAACGGGTTTCATCTTCGACGACCACAATGTCGTCCATGCCTCCATAGACTTTGTTTGTCGATGAATAGAGCAAAATGGGATTAAGTCCTGAAGCCCGTGCGGCTTCAAGTACATTAAAAGTCCCCAGGGCATTGATGTCGAAATCTTCACGAGGGTTCATCACTGAAGTGGTCACAGCGACTTGCCCAGCCAAATGAATGATGGCATCAGCATCAGCCAAGGCTTGGGTAGTAGTTGCCGAATCGCGGATGTCGCCACGACGCAGAAATACGCGTTCCTCGCCAAAAGTACGCTTCAACCACGCTAAATTGTGGGCCGCCCCGGGACGAGATAAATTATCAAAAAGGGTTACGCGGTACCCATCTTTGATAAGGGCTGCTGCAAGATTTGCACCAATGAACCCTGCACCACCGGTAATTACAATGTGCATGCGGCCTCTCGCATTAAATCAAAACAAAATAACGGAACATCCGGATTGTTATTCCCACACTGGATTATCAACAGTAAATATAATCATACCATAGCCACCTGTTGCATATCTATTGATTGGATTATGATTCTGTTAAAAACGGGGCACCTAATATTAGGTTGGGTGCAACGGATTGCAATACTTACAAGGATGATACTACGGGAGAGGGTGTGAGCAATGACTAGTATGGCTTTTGTCGGTTATTTCCCTATTTTGGGGAATGGTATTCGAATAATATGGGATATAATAAGGCAATGTGTAGATTTCTCTGTCTGCGAAACAAAAGAAAACTCATTCGCCATTGTCACGAAGCGGTGACGACGTGATGAACTATTGTGTGAACAACGCATAAGGATTATTGATGAATATGTGGCAGTTTGTGCGTCGACAAAGTTCGCGATTGTTGTTATTGGTTATTGTGTTGATTGGGGCCTATTTTCGACTGAATGGGTTGCATAGCTGGGATGAGCCGTCGTTTCGGTTGCATCCTGACGAACGATTTTTGACGGAAGTTGCCAGCCAAATTCGCTTGCCCAATTCATTCCATCAATTTATCGATTCGAGCAATACGCCACTCAATCCGCGTAATGGGAACTATAAATTTTTTGTGTATGGAATGTTGCCGCATACGATAACGCGGTTTGTGGCAGTGGCAATGACATCTCCTGATCGGATTGCGCCGACATTGACGTCCGCTGACAAAGACGGCAACAATGTCAATCCCGAATACACGTTGTCGAAAGCGATTCCCGACAAAATTCGTAAACTCATTAATCCTGATGGCGTTGATCATACGGCTGACATTCACAAAGTGGGCCGGGGATTATCGGCATTTTTTGATTTGCTGTCGATTTTATTAATATTTGTAATTGCGCGACGGTTGTACGGTGAAAAAGTCGCGTTGCTGGCTGCATTGATGACCGCAGGTACGGCGTTTTTGATTCAACAAGCACACTTTTTTACCGTTGATTCCACAAGTACCACATTTATTTTGCTCACGATTTATTTTGCGATACGAATCATCCAACGCGGTGTGTGGTTTGACTATATAGGCGCGGCACTGAGTGTCGGTGCGGCAATTGCCTGTCGGATTACTTTGGCCACGGTAGCACTTGCAGTATTGGTTGCGGTGGCAACACGATTGTATCGGGCATATCAAAACGACAATCGGCGCGCTATCATTCGTGAAGTTGTCATGGTGGTGATTTGGGGTTTATTGACCCTGTGTGCAGCCCGCACACTTGGCCCCGACATGTTTGCCGGTACGATGCCGGGGAGCGAAGCGCGCCCGATTTTGAGTGACAAATTAGGAAATATCGGACTCAGCCTCGACAATCTCTTCCAAGGCAAGGGGTATTTCGATATCCGTCCTGATGACCGATTTTTGCAGAGCATGTCTGATATCAGTCGCTTTGCGTCTGGCGAAGTCGATTGGCCACCGACCCAGCAATGGGCAGCGCGGCCTCGCTATGTGTTTGCCTTGTCCAATATGGTCTTGGCAGGGATGGGTGCCCCGCTGGGGATTGCCGCATGGCTCGGGTTTGCATTGGCCGGATGGTATTTGTTACGCCGGAGAATGATTGCACATCTTATCCCGTGGACGTGGGTCTTGTTTTATTTTGGGTGGCAAGGTGGCTTGTTTTTGATGTCGATGCGATACTACCTCCCGGTGTATGGCATGTTGACGATTTTTGCAGCATGGCTCATTGTCCACTTGGCGAGCTATCGCCGTGTGGTGTTTGACAAAGTCATGCACTGGATGTGGCAACCAGGTGATCCGGAGCTCCACCGCCCACGTGCATTGGCGACGGCACGGGGTATTGCCTTTATGACGGTCGTGCCGGCGTTAGTGGTGGTGACGGGGGCATTGGCATGGGGGTATGCCTTTTCGCGGATTTATACCGAAGAACATACACGTGTCGCGGCATCGCGTTGGATTTATGCCAATATTCCTACTGGCTCGGTGATTAGTTCAGAATCATGGGATGACGGCTTGCCGTTGGGACTTGATGGCCGTGGTGCCGATCAATTCCCTGGCGAGGCCTTCCCTGTTTATGCCGAAGAAGAGCCTAATAAATATTTCGGGGATGGCACTGCCGAAAATAAAGGCATGCTCAAACAAATCGATAATGTTGATTACATCATCATGAGCAGCAATCGTATCTACGACACGGCAGGGCGTTTGGTGATGCGCTATCCGGCACTGATTAATTATTACAAAGCGCTGTTTGATGGCTCACTTGGATTTGATTTGGTAGCAGAATACCGTTCATCTCCCCGGTTGTTCGGCATAGAATTCCCCACTGCCACGTGGGCCGAAGAAGCGTTTAGTGTTTATGACCATCCGCGGGTATTGATTTTCAAAAAAACGGACCGCTATAATAGCGACAAAATGAAGTCTTTGATTTTGCACGGTGTGGTGTTTGAAGAAGTCTATAAAATGCCGACCATTCGTGCCAGCAAAGCGATGACGGCATTGCACTTTACCGATTTGCAATGGCCAACATATCGTAATGCAGCCTCGTGGAACGAAATATTTAGTACATTTACTACCACCACTGTCCCATGGCTGTGGTGGTGGTTAGCTATTGAAATATTGGGTTTGGCAGCGTTTGTGTTGTTTCGGCGTGCCTTGGACTGGTTGCCAGATGCCGGCTTTGCTATCGCCAAAACGCTCGGATTATTAATCATCGCATGGGTGATTTGGTTTGCCGGTACCGTGCATGCCTTGAATTATGGGCGGGTCGGGGTATGGGTATTGGCACTGTTGTGGGTGTGTGCCGCCGTGGTAAGTTGGTGGCGCAACCGTGCTGAATGGCGGCGCTGGTGGACGCAACAGCGTTGGTTGATTGTCACAACGCAAATGATTTTCATGCTGGCATATATAGCGTTTGTGTTTGTACGGGCTAGTAATCCCGATTTATGGCATCCTGGCCGTGGTGGTGAAAAACCGATGGACCTGGCGTTTTTGACGGCAGTGGTGCGGAGCCCTTCATTCCCGCCGTATGATCCATGGTTTGCCGGTGGGATGCTCAACTACTACTATTTTGGCTTTGTGATGCTCGGTGTATTGGTGCATATGACCGGTATCGCCCCATCGACGGCTTACAATCTGGCGGTGCCGACAATTTTTGCATTGACAGCGGTAGGTGCGTGGGGCGTCGCCTTGGCAATGCAAGGAAGTTTTCGGACAATCTATGCCGGAGCATGGCGATGGTGGTTCCAAGCGTTGCCAGTAAGTGAGCGCCGTAAATTGGCTGGTGCATTGTTGGCCGCGTTGTTTACCGTAGTTGCAGGTAATTGGTCGAATGCACTCTGGATGTTACCCGGTACTGGCAGTAACCCTGCCGAGTCGTGCGACAAAGGAACGTCTTATGCCGCCCAACAAATCTGTGGGGGTCGTGAAGAATGGGCGTTCTGGGATGCGACCCGGGTCGTTTCAATCAAAACCGGCGATGGGGTGATTAACGAATTCCCCTTCTTTACTTTTTTGTTTGCCGACCTGCATGCCCACATGATTGGCCTGCCGTTGTTGGTGGCGGCGTTAGGTGTGATGATGGCGTTAGTGCGGCGACGCACGCGCGTACGACAATTGTGGCCGCGGTGGCGCCAACGCGTGATTCCGGTGTTGTTGCTGGGGTTGATAAGCGGTGTTTCATATGCTACCAATACGTGGGATTACCCCACGATTATTGGTATGGCAATTGTGACATTGCTCTTGGTGGCATGGCGTGATGAACAACGGCGTGCTAATTTACTGAATCACTTGATCGGACTTGGTGTCGCCGTTGCGTTGCTGATGATTTCGTCCAAAATCGTCAATTGGCCATTTAGTCAATGGTTTGCTAGTGACTATACCGGCTTTGAATTGTGGACTGGACCACGGACGCCCACTGCGTTGTTGATTGAACTATCGGGCATGTGGATGTATGCGGCGATTAGTGCCGGTACATTGTTGTTGATTCGTTTGCGCTGGCTTTCGGTGCCTTATGCGCTGGGGAGTGCGGCCGTAGTAGTGGGTGCGCTGGCATTCGGTGTCTTGCGAGCGGTGCCAGCATTGTATGTTGAAGTCGGCGCAATGTTGTTGATAATCAGTTTAATTATCGCCGTTATGACCCGGGCCGGGGTATTTACCATGCCGGTGCTTTGGCAAAAGCGATCACGAGTGTTACAGCTCGAATTACCGTTTTTTGATGAAATTGAACGTCGGTTAGCATCGCGATTACCGACAATTTCAATCGAAACGATTTTTACAATCGTGATGGTAATGGCTATGTTTGGTATCTCGGCATTGACCGAAGTCCTTGTCGCCAAAGGTGATATTGGGCGTATGAATAGCGTCTTTAAATTTGGAATGCAGGTTTGGGTGTTTGGGGCGATTAGTAGTGCGGTGATTTTGGCGTGGGTCTGGCAATTGTTGCAAAAATATCTCGCCACGTTCAAATTGGGTTGGCAAGTGGTGACAACAGTGTTAGTGGCTGCTGCATTTGTCTACCCCGCCACTGCCACGCCGGCGCGTTTGGGTGATCGTTATGACAAAACTATCCCGTTGACGCTGAACGGTGAAGCCTATATGAGTTCGCCCAATTCTACATGGAACGAAAACGGCACGAATTTTGATTTTGGTGAAGATGTGGCCGGGATTAATTGGATACGCAATAACGTGCGGGGAATTCCGATTTTGCTCGAAGCACATGCTGAGGCGTATCGTTGGGATGCGCGGATTGCAAATTACACCGGATTACCGACGCTGATTGGCTGGCCGTGGCACGAAACCCAACAGCGAAGTGTGACCGACGTCGGTGCTGTGCTGGGCGCGCGTCAAGCTGCAGTGCAACGCTGGTATACCGATGCGGATGCCGCGAAAACGTATGCGGAAATCCAGAATTACGGGGTGGAATACGTTTATGTTGGCCGGATGGAAAAAGCGCTGTATGGGCCACAAACTGGGACGGCGTTTAATCAATTAGCCAAAGAAGGCAAAATCACCGAAGCATTCCGGGTGGGCGAGACAGTCATCTATCAGTTACCAGTAGCTGATCACGCACCAGGAGTGCTCAAAACTGGTACATTGGCTCGTTTTGCGCCGACACCATTGGCACAACAGTCAATGTTGACCGTTGAGAATGCGCAGTTACCGGTAGTGACGAGCCCCGGCTGGAATCCAGTACAAAACACGGTTATTATCGTGCTACTGTGGTTGTTGGCTTGGTATATGATTGCGTTCCTCGGGTTGTTGCCGGCGTTGTGGTTGGGTGATACGCAATGGGTCTGGGCACGACTCATTGGACTTTTGGTGCTCGGTTATGCTTTGTGGTTGCCAGTGAGTGCCCGCCTTATGTACAACTCCACGACTGGGTTGGTAGTGGCAATCATCTTGGCATTGAAGTTCAGCCTATGGGCGTTGTTCCGGATTGGAATGCGTCAAAAATCGAATGATGCGCTGGTCGCTGTATGGTTTGATTGGGGCGACGTGCTCCCTGCGCTTCAACGTGGGTGCCGACATGTGCTGGCTACATTGCGCGCGCAAACGCGAACTATTGCCATATTTGAAGCGATTTTCACTGGGAGCTTTTTGGTATTGGTGGCGATTCGCATGATCAACCCTGATTTATGGAATCCAGTGTGGGGAGGCGAAAAACCGTTTGAATTTGGCCTGTTAAATGCGGTTTTGCGCAGCCCTGTCATGCCACCATATTCGCCATTTTTTAGTGGTGGAACGGTAAATTATTATTATTACGGGTATGTGCTGTTGGCGTTGCCGATTCGATTGACTGGGATTGCACCCGCGATTGGGTATAACCTTGTGCTTGCGTCATTATTTGCCCTGCTTGTGAGTGGGGTGGCGGCGCTGGTCTGGCAAGTCACGCAACGCCGCTGGGCCACTGCCGTCGCCGTGCTGGCGATGGGGGTGATCGGCAATCCTGCGAGTGCCGTCGAAATCGGTTGGTCACGGGGAATAAAACCGGTCATATTGGCCTTCCAGCAGCATGGGTTGGCTGGTATGTATGGTGCACTTGATGATTGGTTTATTGGTTCAACGCGTGTCATTCCCAACACCATCAACGAATACCCAGCGTGGAGTTTTGTCTTTGGCGATTTGCATGCACATGTTATTGCATTGCCGTTTGCAATCTTTTTGTTGGCATTGGCGTGGGATTCTCTGAGTAAAAAACGCCTGTCCGGGGCTTGGTGGATACTTGCACCAATGGTTATTGGAACGTTGGCGATCACCAATTCTTGGGATACGCCGACGGCAATATTGATTTTGTGTGGGGTATTGGTACGGCGAGCCTGGACATCAGCACGGCCATGGTTGGCGGTGTGGGCGGTGGTCCAAGTCGCGGTGATTGCCGCAGTGGCCTACATCGGTTATTTGCCATTTTTTCAACAATATGTGCCACAAATTGGTGGGATCGCGCAAGTAACGACTCCCTCACCTTGGCTGCCATGGTTGGCGATGTGGGGTTTGTTTGTCGTACCGGCAATTGTTGCCGCGGTAGTGATCGCCTGGCAGAAGCGGATAATGCGCGTTATTGTTACCGTGGTGTTATTGCTTTTGGCGATCGTTGGAGTAACTGCACCGTTATGGGCGGCTTGGGCACCACATTTGGTGATGTGGTTCGGTGACCCGCGCATTTGGTTGGCGATATTTATGCTCTTGTTGGTCCCGTTTTTGGTCAAGCGCCAACCAGACCACCAATTATGGTTTGGGTTATGGTTGATTTTTGTGGCGTGGGCGGTAACGTTTGTGGTTGAAATTGTCTACATTCGCGACCACATGGATGGTGGCGAATGGTATCGAATGAATACGGTGTTTAAATTTGGTGTGCAAAGCTGGTTGTTGCTATCCATAGGGATTGCGACGATATTGCCGACTTTGGTAGATCGCATCAGGCAAATGCACCGAGCAATTTTACCGGTCGCTGCGGTCGCAATGATTGTGCCCGTAATCATGGGGGCGAGCTTCCCATTGATTGGGATACCGAATCGTGTGGCATATCGAATAAATGCAGTCCAGGCACCGACGCTTGATGGCCTTGCATTTATGGCAAACGGTACGTACAATACGGCCGATCGTGATATCCCGTTTTCCTCTGATTATAATGCCATCCAATGGTTGAATAGTCATGTCAAAGGGCTACCGGTGATAATGCAATCGAGCATTGAATTCTATCGTGGATATGGTGTGCGAATAGCAGCGAACACGGGATTCCCCACTGTGGTTAGTCCGCTCCACGAAAGTGAACAGCGCAACGGTGACCTAGTGGGTGCCCGCGATGCAGACGTAATTG
Source organism: Singulisphaera sp. GP187 (assembly GCA_943328915.2). Lineage (GTDB taxonomy): Bacteria > Chloroflexota > Chloroflexia > Chloroflexales > Roseiflexaceae > UBA965. The sequence continues at coordinate 32,237 of CALQBW020000001.1, forward strand.
ATTTTTATCGTTCGACAGATATCGCACAAAAGTCCAAAATTTTATCTCGGTATCGCGTGGGCTATGTGATTGTTGGTCCTATAGAACGGGCAGCATATGGCAAAGAAGGAACAGATGCCATCGCCAAAATCGGTTCGCTTCGTTCTGTTTATAATTCTGGTGAGACGAGCATCTATCAAGTGTCTCCAAATATTGTCCAAATTCCACCACAAGGTTCGGTTAGTGGGGATCAAGCAGTTGATACTGTTTCGTTCCCGAGTGAACCCGAACCCCCAGCGGAGGATTTGGGTGAACTTGAAAAGAAATTCGAGGCTGATCCTGCGAATATAGATACGATGATGGCATTGGTTGATGGGTATCGACGGCAGCAACGCTTTGAAGAAGCAGTAGCTGTTGTGGCTCGTACGCAACCAGCTCATCCCGGTGATATCATGATTTTGCATATGTTGGGTGATACTGCTATGGAAGCCAAGCTGTATGATCAAGCAATTCAGGCATATCGTGATGCGCTCAAGGCCGATGACACCGGTGGGAATGCCAATAAACTTATCACGGGATTAATCAATACAAATCGTATTGATGATGCGTTGATAGAAGTGAATGCGGCAATTGTGAAATACCCTGATTTCTTTGATTTTTATATTACGCGTGCCAAGATTAAAGAAATTACTGGTGATTTTGAGGATGCCAAAGCCGATTACCAGGCTTACCTTGACAAAGCTCCTGTGGATTCTGGGTTGCGTAGTGAAGCCCAAGATGGCTTGAATCGTTTGTCCAAGTAATCCCAGCCCAGCTGGTGCGGGAACGCCGTACCAGCTGGGTTTCCAACATATGAAGGAATTAATATGTTTAGTGCAGTACTACTCCATTGGTTAGCCACATGGGTGTGTGTCGCGGTGGGGTTGCCGTGGGTTAAGTATTTGTTTGGTGCCATGCCGACTGCCATGGTTGGTATGGCGCGTCCGCTCGGTTTTGTGCTTGTCGGGGTAGGGGTGTGGAATTGTGCCATGATTGGCTTAGTGCCATTTAATGCGGGTAGCGTGGTGTTTGTTGCTTTGGTGATTGGTGTTATTGGGTGGCGACTTGCGGGGGGAATTGACAAAGAATGGGTACGCGCACACTGGCGCACCTGGGTCCTCAGTGAAATATTCTTTCTAATTGCCATGGCACTGGTGGTGTTCATACGGAGTCGCAACGCTGATCCTTGGGGTACCGAACGGCCCATGGATTATGCGTTTTTTAATAGTGTGATGCATAGCCCGAGTTTTCCACCATTGGATCCTTGGATGTCCGGCTTCCCAATCAATTATTATTATGCCGGCTATATATTGGCGGCGATACCCGCTTTGCTTACCGCAGCAGATCCGGTGGTTTCGTACAATTTAGCCTTGGCCACGACAGCCGGAATGAGCGCCGCTGCCGTGGTAAGCATTGTCATTGCCGTTATCACTCAATGGCGTCCGAGTGGTCGCGCCCTGGGACGTGGTGAAGCGCCCCTGATGGCGACTTTGGCGTTTGCTGCCCTTCTATTAGTGGGGAATCTAGGCGGTTTTTTGCAAATAGTTACTGGGGTGCCCGAAGTACTTGCCCTCGAATCTACTGATATAAACCACGCAATCCAAAATGGGCTCGGCAATCGTGGTACGCTCCAATTAGCGAAACCGTTTAAAGGCTGGGATTTCGATGGGAATACCAGTTTCACGCCACGTGACACATGGGCTGACTTTAATTGGTGGAATCCATCGCGATCAGTATGGGATACTACTCCTGTTGAAGATGGTAGTACTGAGCGACGCTACGCGATTACTGAATTTCCGTTTTTTTCATTTTGGTTAGGTGACATGCATCCGCATGTGATGGCATTACCGTTTGTACTGTTGTTGATGGCATTGGCAATGCGACGTGCAAACGGGAAAACTCCTGATTTGTTTTTACCAGCACTGATGTTGGGATTGTTATATCCGTTAAATAGTTGGGATTATCCCACGTACATGGTGTTGTATATCGGTGCAATCATCTGGTATGGCGTACGTAATGAAGTGTCTTGGAAGGATATCGGCAGGGAAATTGGTATTGTTGCGATAGCTTCATATGCCTGGTATCTTCCATTTCATGTTTCATTTCATTCATTAGTTGGGGCTGCTGCACCGCTGGTAAATGTGCCGGTAATCGGGGCGTTATCACGCTATTTTGGTGCAGCACCAGCACGTACTGAATTCCATGGCTTATTTATCATGTTTGGACTATTCTTTGTGCCGATATTGATTGCCATGGCGCGTATGGTCACAACGAAACAAGAACGCATCTTGTTTGCAACAACGATAGTAGTGGGTGTTATAGGTGTATTTACCGGTTTTGCGAGTATAGCTGCGGTACCACTTGCTGTTTTGGCGTTGTACATGATATTTATGCGCAGCGATATTCCACCAATGATGGTGATTTGGTTAGGGATGACGGCGATTGCCGCATTGCTTTGTTGTGCGGTAGATGTGGTTTATGTGCGCGATGTGTTTAGTTCACGCATGAATACCGTATTTAAGTTTTATTATCAAGTATGGACAATTTGGAGTTTGAGCAGTGTGGTGGCTGGGTGGTATGTCTGGCAGGTAGGCCAGCGGTGGTGGCGATTAGGATTATGTGTGGTAACCATTCCGATATTGATTGCTGCGCTATTCTACCCTGCGGTAACGGTCGGCAAAGCATTGTTTGTCGACCAAACAGGTGATTTGGCCGGGCATACGCCGCGAGACAACCCAGAAGGTGGTCATGATTCGATTGTCTGGTTACGGAACAACGCTCCTGCTGGTTCAGTCATAGTCGAAGCCGTCGGGGGTCAATATGATACCGAAGGGAAAGGATTTGGCGGCGTTTCTGCGTCTACTGGATTACCAGCGGTGATGGGCTGGCCTGGCCACGAAGATCAGTGGCGTGGTGGTCATCTCGAAGCAAAAAACCAAATCGGTGCACGTGACGAAGATGTGCGCACCATCTATAGTAGTGGCGAAGAGGCAGTGGTACAACCATTGCTCGCAAAATATCACGTGCGCTATGTGTATGTGGGGCCAACGGAACGCGATGTCTATGGTGAAGGTGGTTTAGTCCTATTTGATTCGATAGCGACTGTGGCATTCCAGCAAGGGCAAATTACTATTTTCGAAATTAAAAAATAAAGGTGAAATAAAAATGACACCGCTGGCCATTTCAGTGGTCAGCGGTGTCGTTTATAGTTTTTATCGGTATCCACTCGCTTGCATTTCAAATAATTCTGCGTACCGTTGGTTATTGGCAATCAATTCTGCGTGACTCCCGAGTTCTACAATTGTCCCGTCAGACAACACGGCGATTCGGTCAGCCATACGGACGGTGCTGAAGCGATGCGAAATAAGAATAGCCGTGCGATCTTGCGTCAATTCTCGGAAGTGTTGGAATATTTCATGTTCGCGTTGGGCATCGAGGGCTGCGGTGGGTTCATCGAGGATCAAAATTCCACCATCACGCATAAACGCGCGGCTAAGGGCAATTTTTTGCCATTGGCCGCCCGAAAGTTCGCGGCCATCCATGAATTGACGACCAAGCGTCGTGTTGTAGCCTTGCACGAGTTGTGCGGCGATTTCGGCGGCACCTCCATCTTCGGCTGCCTGGGTGATACGTTCGATGTCTTCCATTCGTTCTACATTGCCAAAGCCAATATTGTCTTTGAGGGTCATTTGATAGCGCACAAAATCCTGGAAAATGACGCCAATACGTTTATGGAGTTCTGCTTGGGCAAAATCACGCAAATCGATGCCATCGATAGTTATGTTTCCTTCCGTTGGATCATAAAGCCGGGTTATTAATTTGACAAGGGTTGTTTTGCCTGCTCCATTCAGTCCTACCAGGGCCAACGTTTCGCCGGCATTGATGTGCAATTCGATATGTCGAAGTGTCCATTCGTCACGACCTGGATATTTGAAGGATACATCGTGGAAGGTTATCCCGATCACCAGGGGGTTGGGCATGGCAATGGGATTGGTGGTTTGGCGCATAATTGGTTGGAGTGCCATAAAATCGAGTAATTGCGTCATAAACAACCCGTTTTCGAAAATAAAATTGACGCTATTAAATAGTCCTTGGAATGTTGTTTGGCTTTGACGCAAGATAGCAGTATAAAACGTGAGCCCGCCGAGGGTAAGGTTACCCGACAGGGTAATCCAGATGACCCATCCGTAAGAAACATAAAAACTCGATGTCGAAATTAACCCCCAAATTGTGCCAATGAATGATTGGCGACGGGCGATGGCGATATCTTCGTGGAAGTAGTGCATAAACGTTGTAGTATACCGGTCGATTATTGATTTCCCCAACCCAAACAAACGTACTTCTTTAATCGTTTTATCACTGGTGACTAATTCTTCGAGGTAGCGCAATTGGCGGAATTCGGGTGCACGGCGAGTGAGCAATCGAAAGAAAAGCCTACTATAGCGCCCTTGTGCGATAAATGCCGGGATGGTTGCTCCAAACAATACCAATGCAATCCACGGCTGGAAGCGGATGACCAACACCAAAAACGATGTTAACGTGACTGTTTGTTGTACGATGGTAAATACCCCGGTCACCAATGCCATAGCCCGGAATTCAGCTTGCCGGCGCGCGTTTTGTAAGCTGTCGTAAAATGTTGGATCTTCAAAATATTGGATGTCGAGTTCTATTGATTTTTGCATCATTTGGGTGGAAATATAGAAGGACAATTGCGCATTGATACTATGTTCGGCAAAACTTCGCAGTTGACCAATCACAAAGGTCAAAATAATCAACCCAAATTCTATCAAAATCCAATGCAGGCTTGTGTTAAATGCCAGCATGGCATTATGCAGGGCGATCCCCTTTGCCACACTGTCGATGATTTGTCCGCCTGCATAGGCTTGGATGGCAGGAATCACCGCACTAATTGTGGTGCTGAAAATCAAAATGCTCGTGCCGACTCGGTCAGCGGAATAGATTATTTTAAACGCAGAAGGGATTGTGCGGACTGCTTCGCGGCTTTGTGAAAGCCATACGGTGAATCGTTGCTTCATCGGTAACGGGTTCTCGGGATAATTCGTCATTTGTGCTCCGGCGCAAAAGGTGCGTATTAATGGTGGTGAGTTTGGTTTGATCGTGAGGACGGTTCGTTCTTACGTTCGATCGGATGACAACTGCAAATTGCAAAGTAATAAATTTAGTAATTGGCTCCAGAAGCAGGTGCTTCACGGTAAATTATGGTGCAATTTATTTGTTGGTGGAAGCAAAATTAATATATTCCGCGTCGCGCGACGATTATAGCATACGCGTGACAGCGCAAAGAAAACCCTCACCCATCGGAGTGGGTGAGGGCGGTGCGGGAGCAGTAATGGCGGGGGAGTCATTACTGAACAGGGATCCCGCAGGGGGTTGGATTATGGTTGGAGCGCAATTGATGATCGTTCGTCGGGAGTCATTAAGCTTAGTCGGTCGCCACGGTTTAGGTAAATGAGGGCTTCATTTTTGACATTGACCACCATGTCGACCAAGCCATCGTTGTTGACATCGTTGAAGGCTAAATTCACCGGGGTTCGATCTTCGGTGACGCCAAACAGATATGGACCATTGATCAGCCGCGTTTTATTGGTGTCGCCACCAGGAATTTGTAAAATGACCACTTGGCGGTTGATATTCATTGCGACAAAATGAGTTGGGTTGGTGACAGAATCATCTATACCGATAACGGCATCGCTATGAAACGTACGCGTTGTGCCATAGCGCAGATCGTCAAAACGACTAACCCCCCAATTAATACCTGCACTTAATGCAAAATATAAGGCAACCGCAGCGACGAATATCCCGACAAAATAACGAATCGTTGGTAATGAGGATGTGGTTTGGTGTTGGAATAATGCTGAGCTCTTGGAGCGTGGAAGGCGAATTGTGATGAAACGTTTTTCTTGTGAGCGTACTGCCATGGGAACCTCCTCGATAATGCGTTCTTTCGCATCAGCACATATGTTTGGAACATCTGTGCTGATTATATGCGAACATTTGTTTCATGTCAAGGAGCAATTTGACTAATTTTGAAATGAATTATTTGCAATTGCAAATCATATAGGTGTTGGGCAACTCACACGGATTGTAATTGTTTTTCCAAAAAATGTATCCCCAGGAGCAAGGCGCGCCATGATAGCAAGCCCGGTCGATGGTACAATGCCACAACTAGATGAAAAGGAACAATGATGCAACGGCAACGGGAACGACAACGGCGGGTATTTGCACTGGCTATGCCTGCAGTGAGTGAACAAATACTCAATACCATGGTTGGCTTGATGGATGTGTTGTTGGTAGGGCAATTACCGCTTGTTGCTGCTAAGTTTCTTGGGTATGGGAGCGCTACTGCATTGGCTGCCACTGGCCTGGCCAGTGAAATGTTTTGGACGATGACGATTTTGTTTATGGCCATCGGCACAGGGTGTACGGCGCTTACTGCACGGGCACGTGGCGCGCATGACGGTGTCCTCGGTAATAGTGCGTTGCGCCAAGGGTTGTTTTTGGGATTAATGGCATCTATGGTGATGAGTGTAATCTGCATCATATATGCGCCTCAATTAATCGGAGTATATGGAGCGACCGCCCAAGTAACGCAACTGGGTGGCGAATTTTTGACGATTCTGGCTTATGCTTTTGTGCCTACTGCCATAAGTATGATTGGGATGGCGGCATTGCGTGGTGCCGGCGACACCCGTACGCCGCTCTACATCATGATTGGTGTCAATATTCTTAACGTCGTTATTTCGTATTGTTTGATTGGCGGACACTTTGGGTTGCCGATCTTGGGTGTGCGTGGTGCAGCGAGTGGTGCCGCTGTTGCACGTACGTTTGGCTGTATTGTGACCTTGGTCGTGTTGTTGCGTGGTCGCGCCGGGCTCATCCTTAATAAGTTCTTGTGGCCTGAATGGGAAATGATCAAACGCGTTTCGCGGGTCGGCTTGCCATTTGCGGGTGAACAAGCGGTGTTTCAAGGGGCATTAATAATATTCTTGGGCATGATTACTGGGTTAGGAACTGCCGCATACGCAGCACATAATTTGGTCATTCGGATTGAATCGTTATCATTTTTGCCTGGGTGGGGCTATGGGATTGCAGCTTCGGCGTTGGTTGGACAGGGTTTGGGTGCACGTGATCCTGATGAGGCCGAGGCAGCGAGCTATGAAGCCCTCCGCCAGACATCGATCATCATGTTGGTACTTGGCGGCATCATGGTGGCGATTCCTGCGGTTCTCTTGCGTTTGTTTATCAATGATGAATCGGTGATTCTCGCCGGTAGCGTGCCCTTGCAAATTGCCGGTGCATTTCAATTATTTATGGGCGGCAATTTTGTATTGTCAGGTGCGCTCCGGGGTGCCGGCGATACGCAATGGCCACTTTATACCAAAGTTATTAGTACGTGGTGTTTTCGATTACCAATTTCGTACTTCATTTTGAAGCATGGTGGTGGCTTGACTGGGGTTTGGGTTGCGATGGGGATTGATTTTTTTGTCCAAGCGTTATTGTCATTTTTCCGCTTTCGCCAAGGGAAATGGCGCTTGTTGAAAATCTAGTCCCAATCGACAGGAGCATGCCGGAAATGGGGAATCAAACGCTGCGCCAGCATATATCGGTGGCAGGGAATATTGGAGTGGGCAAAAGCACCCTCGTCGAAATCCTCGTCCAAGAATTTGGCTGGCAACGATATCATGAGTACGTCGATGATCACCCCTATTTAGCAGATTATTATGCAGATCGGGCCCGGTGGGGGTTCCACTCCCAAATTTGGTTCATGACCCAACGTTTTACCCAGCACCATCAAATCAGCTTGATGAATCAATCGGTTATCGAAGACCGCAGTATGTATGAAGATTTTGAAATATTTGTTAAAGAACTGTATGCCGAACAAGTCTTGTCACCACTTGATTTTCTGTTGTACCAACAACTCTACGCCACGCTGGTGCAACGCATCCAACCACCGACGTTAGTGATTTATTTGCAAGCCCATGTAACAACATTGCAGCAACGCATTGCCCAACGTGGTCGTGCGAGTGAGCTCCAGATTCCATTGGAATACCTCACCAGACTGAATGAACGGTACCAAGGGTGGATGCGTGATTTCACGCATTGTCCGGTATTGCCGATTGTAACTGATGAATTAGATGTGGTAAATCGACCTGCCGACCGGATGACGGTGATCGATGCGATTCGCCGCCAATTGACGCCCCCTCCGTAGCCTACCGCATGCGCACACGTTGCAAAAATAGGCCGTCGTGATGATTATTGCACCACATTTCATGGACACCTATCCCCGTTCATCAGCAAATCATCTAGTCGAAATCAAGAGCCACGAGCGTCGTTGCGTATCGGTTGCGATAGCGCACTTCTGGGTGTTCATATCAAAATTTTGCAATTGGTACAACGAAAACAAATATGTGCGTGGTTAGGTTTTGTGAGAGGCATACAACCGGTAATCGTGTAGCTAATTGTAAAAAACAACAAAAACATCGGTTATGGGATGTGATAGGGTATAGAAAAGCGCTGAACGTCTGCGAGGTATCCAATGCCTATTCGAATTAAATCAACCGAACAACAAATCAAAAAACGGATTATCGAGATTATGGTACTCGTCAAAAAACGATTACACACCCATGGCATCAAAATTGGGACCGGGAAAGAAGAATTACCGGTGATGTTCGCCTCAAGTAAATCGTTGACATTGGTCGAACGCATCCAACAACGTGGCGGTGCGGTGAGTAGTAATCGCTTTGCGGATATTTTTACATCACGTCCAAATCGCATGGTTGCAACAACCAGCGAAGAACTTGTATTTACTTACGAAACGATTCTTGATTTTGATATGCAACTCTTGAGTGCCCATGAGTTGCTCGAGTTATGCCATTTGACACGATTATCGATTGCACATATTTCGCGGTTTGCTAGATACTTTACTGATGATGAATGGCGGACGGCACTGCAGTTTTATCAATTGATTCCGATGCATACGCAGTCCAATAATATATGTATCGGGCGTGATGACGTACTGAATGAATTATCCGAATGCCTATTTGCGGAACGGCGCCAAGGGCACGCATGGCAACAACATGTGTTGTTGAGTGGCCCGTCAGGGATTGGCAAAAGCACCGTAGCGCTTGCGCTCATCCGAGTGATTATGCCGGCGTATGGCCGGCGGATTCCCGTGGTTACAATTGGCAGTGGGTTTACCACAATGGAGCAGATCTATCAAGCAATCGGCTTGACGATGCGTCTGCGTTTGCGTGCGGACGAACCGTGGTATACCCGCCTCAAGGATGCCGATGAGTTCCGCAACACGATTATTTGTCTCGACAATTTATTGGGGAACGATGCCTTACCCGCAGAAGCAATTGTGCGCCATTTACTCCACACCTTCCCGACGACGCAATTTTTGATTACCAGCCAAATCGCAGGGCTTGGTCGGCATATGCCTGCGATGCGTGAATTTGCCTTAACGGGCTTGAGTGATGCCAACACACGGGCGCTCTATTGGCAAATCCATCACCAGACGCAGCTCCGACATTATGATGGTAATGTTCCTGCCGATATTTTGGCACAAACGCACGGCTATCCCATGCATATTATTGCACTGGCAAATAGTGGTGGGAGTCAGCACGGTGCCTTGGATGCCATGTATCAACGAGTTGTGGAAGGACTAGGGACAATTCCTGAATTATTGTTGCAGATTATGGCGTTGGTGCAACAACCACTTGGTAGTCAATTTTGGGCATTGATTGACGAAATAATACCACATGATACAACCCAACCATTGATAAATTATCTGCATCTGTTGGAACGACGGCAATTAATCACGTATCGCAACAGCGATGGCTTTGTCATTCATGATGCGATGCGTACTGCCGTCTACGCTATGCTAAATGCCGACCAATTCGATATACTGATCCGGCGAGTCGCTGAACAATTAACCCCAAACCAGCAACAGATAGCGATGGTTGATGAAGAACGCCATGCGCTCCAATTGCAAATCCATGATGTATTGGCGATTTATGACATATTGGTCATCGTGCATCAACGGGGATTCGATGAATTGGCGACGAGTGTGATTGTGCGTTGGCGTACCACCTGGATTCGGTTTGGCTTGTGTGCCCAATTATGTGTCATCAGTGAAGCGACATTGTACCGCATTGGCCAAGATCATCCCCATGCAAGTGAGTTGCTCTATGCGATTGGGAGTTTCTATGGTCACCGTGGGATTATCGAAAGTACCATGCGGTTTTTGCAACAAGCAATGCATCATGCAGACCTCGGATTGCAACGCGTCACCTGGGCCCAAGCCGCCTTGGAATGTGCGTTGCATGCCTTACAACTGATTGGTTGGCAAGAATCTGAGCGTTTGTTGCAACGGGCTATGGCGGTGATGAATGCGTTGCACTATGAATATTGGGTAGCCCGCTGCCATGATACGTTGTCGTACGTGTATATGACCACGGGCAAAATCCGCGAAAGTCTGACCCAAAGCGATGCGGCGCTGTTGCATTACGAAGCGCAAACACAGTCTTTGGGCCTCGCTGATACTTATTCCAATCGGGGGTTGATTTTTATGGCGCTGGGAGATTATGTGTTGGCGCGCCAAGCACTCAGCAAAGCCGAATGGCTGTTCCAGCAATTCAACGCCCCAAATAATATTGCGGCGGTCCATTTGCGGATTGCGGCGGTGGCGGCATTAGAAAATCGGGTGGGCGATGCGCGGTTTTATTTGACGCAAGCCTTTCGCCAAATCGAACGTGTCGGGGGATTCAATGATTTGTTGTATGTAATTGACATCGGTGCAGGGATTGCATTAGCCGAAGGCGATGGGGCTACAGCCCTCCAATTGAGCACTGCGTGTAGTGTAGTACGGGCGCAAATGGGGCTATCACGGGGTGCCGCCTTTGACGATATCGTGCAACGGCAACTCTTCCATGCCCATGCACGCCAATCAGATGTGCCGCAACCACCACTCGCAAGTAATATTAATGAATTATTAGCGGTGGTACGGCGAATTTTGCAGGTAAATTATTGACATACCTATGTGACGCGGAGCTGTTGTTACGTCCTATGCGGGTAATATTGGGGCAATGTCTAGCGCACTAATTGCTGATCGATGGTAAGGTTTAACCATGTGGTAAGTGCACTATAGGCAAGAAAGGCAAATAGAGTGTAGACCAGCAACCGATCCCCACGGTGATTGATGTAGCGTGGCATCTTCATGCCGATACCGTGTGTAATGAACGGTGCCAAAAAAACTAGGCGTGTCGGATTGGCGCAAAATACCACGTGCACACTGGCGAATACGCCACTTGTGGCAAACCCAGACCAAAAAATTCAAGTAATGCACGACACCATCAAGTATTGGTGTAACAATCGCAGCAAGCCACGGTTGGCAATCGTCATCATAAATTTGTCAAAGTTGTCGTTAAGATACTATCGTCACTCGGTGCCACCGCCCGTAGATCAAGCCAGAGAGCACCATCTTGGATACGCCCAATGATGGGAATCACAGCGTGGCGAAGTTGGCGGGCGAGGGCATCTGGATGTGTGTGAGGGCAGACAAGCGCCCACGACGGGAGTGTTTGGCCCGGTAATGATCCTCCGCCGATGGTGCTGGTGCTGGCCTGCACGTGCCAGGGCGCGGGGAGTGATTGGACAATCGTTGTGGCACGTTGATGGAGTTCATCGCTACTTCGATGAATCATTTGCCATATTGGAATTTCAGCGGTCGCACGTTGCATTACATAACTCTGCAATGTTGCTTGCATTGCCGCTATTGCAAGTTTATCAAGTCGGACAGCCCGCAGCAACGGGTGCTTCGCGAGCAACCCGATTGGGGCTTGTTTGCCAATGATGATGCCAGCTTGTGGACCGCCAATCAACTTATCACCGCTGAAACAAACGATATCAGCGCCGGCTTTGATGCGATCAGGGATGAGCGGTTCGGCAGCCAGCCCATAGGTGCTGACATCGATGAATGAACCACTGCCGAGATTATCGACGAGTAAAATCCCCCGCTGGTGGGCTAAATCAGCGAGTTCACTCAGCTCAGCGTGGTGGACGAACCCTTGCATTTGGAAATTGCTGGTATGCACTTGCAAAATCATGGCGGTGCGCTCGGTGATGGCTTCGGCATAATCGCGTACATACGTCCGATTCGTTGTCCCTACTTCGACCAACGTTGCTCCGCTTTGGCGTAGGACGTCGGGGATGCGAAATCCGCCGCCGATTTCGACGGCTTGGCCACGCGACACGATGACTTCCCGACCGACGGCCAAGCCGGCAAGGATAAGCAGGATCGCGGCGGCGTTGTTGTTCACGGCGATGGCTGCTTCGGCGCCGCTGAGGTGGCGTAGGATCCCCGCGAGGTGGACGCCCCGATCACCGCGACCACCTTCGCCGAGGTTGTATTCGATATTGACCGGACCTGCTCCGTGCTGCAATGCGCGTCGGGCTGATTGACTGAGGGGAGCCCGACCGAGGTTGGTCTGTAATAACACCCCACTGGCATTGATGACAGGTCGTAGGGATGGGGCTGCAAATTGGGTAATTTCGTCTTGCAAAAGCGCCACAATGGTTTCAAAAGTGGGGACTTCACCGTTGCGCAGTCGCAGTTTTTCTAATAACATCCGAGCCAAAGCCACCACCGTTGGACGCGGCAATGGGGAGTCAACAGCTACTGCATTCACCAAGCGGTCTATTGATGGTAACTGGCGTTTGAGATTGGTCATGGCTTGGGGGTACTCATAGGAATAGGAAAGGATGGGAGAAGCGGTATTGCAAATGAATTATTATTGAGCATGCGCCCTAAAAGGAGCGCTCCGCTGATAGCTACGGCAATACCAATCACGGCTAACGTGGCCCGCACCCAACTCCAAGAATTGTGCGGCACATCGAAAACAAATAAGCGTTCGGTGCCGGGCACAATTCTGAGTTGTGCAAGCCCCCAGTTGACATCTCGGCGGCCACTGGTCAAGGCGCGTCGGCCACGAGTGACGGCGAGATCGAGCGGAATATCTTCGATGATGGCGTTGTAGCATGTCGCTGCAAAGCGCACAATTGTATCTGGACGACTCACCCCACTGAAAGTAATCGCAGCGTTGATTGTTTTGCTCATTAATAGGGCCGCAAAAATCTGTGGCATCGCGAGTATTTGCGGTTCACCGCTACCCGCCATAGTGACACTTATCAAGCCGATATCGGGGAATTGGGCAAGGAGATCGGTAAGTTCAAACACATCGATTTCACTGCCGAAGACAATCCGAATCAAATTATCTGCATTGAGGAGTACATCCCCCACAAAATGAACGACATGGTAGATTTTTTGGCTGAGTGCATGTTCAATGTCAACGATGGAATGCACTTCGACAATATTTACGCTAATGCGTTTGGCATTAATTTCGCTTTGGAGCATCGTATGAATCAAACTGAATTGGGAAGTTTGTTCGGGGTGGACCAACAGCAATATGCATAAAGGACCATCGACCAAAATCGGTGGGGCGGGTTCGTTGATCGAAGATAAGCGCACGACAGCGTAATCATCGTTGATTGCTGGTGCCCATTCACGCGTGCCAGGTACCATCGCCCATTCCCATGGCAAGGCGGCTAATTCGGGGACGGCAATTTGGATTTGGATTTGCAGGCGACCATTGCTGTTTTGGGCGGTGCGTGCATGGGCAATCAACATGTCGCGAACGACTTCTGGAAAGATGACTGCGCCGAGTTCGTGGCCTAATTCGCCTGGATCACCTAATAATTCGGTGTGGGTCGGTTGCAGCAGTCGCCCCCCTTTTTGTACCAAATATTCGGGGATATCAATGGGGATAGCGATATTTTGCGATGCCGTAAAGACATACAACACAAAGTCGCCTTGTTCATTGGCACCAATCGAAATGTGAAACGGGGTGATCTGCATATTTACTGTTTCTGTAATGCGGTGCGGTAGGCTTCCATGGTGCGTTGGGCGACGACAGGCCAATCGAATTGGCTCCGCACAATCGCGGCACTTCGAGCTCCCCAAGCGCTCCAATGCGCGCGCGCTAGGAGCATCCGTTGTAACCCCACATAGAGTGCTTGCTTATTATTGGGTGGGACTAGTATACCATTCACGCCATCGAATACTTTGTCAGGAATCCCCCCGGCGGCAGTAGCAAGCACAGGGCGCTGGTGAATCATTGCTTCGAGGGTGACAAGTGATGAGCCTTCGTACAGTGTAGGATGGACAAAAAAATCACAGGCTGCATATAAATTTTGGAGTTCGGAATCATTCATTCGGCCAGCAAACGTGACATGGGCCGCGATTCCGAGTTGGTGAATTTGGGCAGCCAGGGCGGGACGTTCCTTGCCTTCGCCAACCAGCACCCAGCGCCAGCTTGCAGGTAATTCGCCTCGCTGGTGCGCCAATGCAAGGGCATCGGCAAATAGATGATACCCTTTGTTGCGTTCGAGCCGGCTGACGCTCAGCATCAACAATTCATCGCCAGATGCATAGCGCTGGCGGAGCTCATGGACGAGCGTTGCGTGGATAGGCGCAAGATTTTCGGCAGTATCAATAGCACTCGGTATCACTACGACACGCTGCGGATCAACCCCGAGGTAATGGGGTAAATCTGGCGCGGTACATGCGTCGGTGGCAATGGTGTAGTCAGCCAATCGATGCCCGGTGGTATACATCCAGCGAAACGGCACATAGGCCAACCATTTCCGCCAATCAGGGGTGCGATATTCCTCGAGCCCATGTGGGTTCGCAAAAAAAGGCACGGTGCGGAGGTGAGGATCGTTGCGACGCAACCACCCATATCCAAACGCACACAACCCTTGGCTATGCACCACATCGAACCGACCTGCACGCACCGCAGTCGCCACTTGGTGGCCGAGTTCCCATGTGTAGCGCGGGTAATTTATTTGCCGTCCAACGATTGAATTGGGGCGTAGGTGAGGCGATGTATAGTCGTACCGCAAGGTCTCTACCTGCATATGGGGAGTAAGTTGGGCAAGTTGACTGTGGTCGGGTGGCGTTTGCACATACAAGGTGACGTCGGCACCAAGCTTGGCCAAATAGGTGGTCAAATGGTAGACATGGCGTTCGATGCCACCATACCCGTGGAGTGGCCACACCACGCGGGCGAGCATTGCGACGCGGATCGGCGCCGTCACGATGCACCACCGATGCGGTCGTATAACGCAAGGAATTGGCGAATAACCACGTTGGAGTCATAAAATTGTTGCGCGCGCAGGCGAGCTCCTGCTTGGATTCGTTGGCGCCAACGCGCATCATCATGCAGTCGCTGTGCGG
This sequence comes from Singulisphaera sp. GP187, assembly GCA_943328915.2. Taxonomy (GTDB): domain Bacteria; phylum Chloroflexota; class Chloroflexia; order Chloroflexales; family Roseiflexaceae; genus UBA965. Next base: position 47,571 of record CALQBW020000001.1, read on the forward strand.
CAGTCACAAAACTGGCAATGTCGGCGGCAAGTATCCCCGAAGTACCATCGATGATGATTTCAGGAGTTCCGCCCGTTGGCATGGCGACGATAGGTGCCCCACACGCGAGCGCCTCGAGCAATACGCGACTCAGTGGCTCATCCCAAGACGAGGGGAACCACAAGGCATCACACCGCGCCATCAAACGCAACACATCGTCGTGGTCGACCCAATCGAGTAGCAGACAGGGGATGGCAGCGGCTTGAGCCGCTGCCGCCACCGCGGCGTTGAGCGGTCCGTCTCCGGCCACCACAATCGCTGGCGGACGGATGCGCAAAATCAACTCAGGTAATAATTCGGCCCCTTTGTTGCGGGCTAATTTTCCGACAAACAAACTAAAATGTTCTGGTACATTGGCTACCGTGAGCGGTTGGGTGATTGTAGTGGCAATACTGACACAGTCGACCATATTAGGGATGGCGACAACGGTGGCGTTCGGGATGTGTTGCGCAATACACTCACGGATATATTGTGACACGCCAATGACCATGTCGGCTTGGGCTAACAAATCAGCTCTTTGGCGCATTTGACGGACATAGGCCGGGGCGACGATGCGTTGGGCGAGTGGAGCGTTGCGCATTTTCATTGTGTGCTGCATCCCCGCCAATGTACGTTGGTCTCCGTGCATCTGCATCCCCGTAGCACGGTAATCCCATGGCCAATGATCACGCACGGTCACAATGACTTTGGCACCCAACCGGCGCAACGGCATGGCCGCCTGGGCTGCCAGCAGGTGCTGGGCATGGATGATGGTGTGGGCGGGGTCGTTGATGGCACGCTGGATGGCGGTACGCAAGCGAGGGATGAGCAACTGCTGGCGCAGATAGGTTTGTAACAATGGCAATGACACGTGTGGTTGAGCTACATCGATGGTGTCGATGTTGAGTACGGAATGTGGATAAAACATGATGTGTTGGTTTGGGCGTGGGACCACCGCAGTCACCTGTTCGCCATGCTGTTGTAATGCCAAGGCAAGGGCATGAGCGCTCCAGCCAGCCCCACCACAGTGTGGTGGGAATACATCACTCGGCATGATGATTTGACGTCGTCTATTCATTGGGCAACACGGGCTGCGGTGACAAACCGTTTGACCCGTGCCACATCGACAGGGTCTGCAATTGCTCCACCCTGTTTGATACTCGACCCGACGATGACCCCATCGGCAACAGCCATAAAGGCGGCAATATTATGTTCGTCGGCACCACTTCCGATGATTAAGGGCCGGTCCCCGGCAAGTCGTTTGGCTTCGCGTACTTTGGCCACATCGGGGGCATCGCCGGTCATTCGCCCCGACACAATCAGGGCATCGGCACCAAAAAAACGCGTCCATTCGATATGTGTCGCCAAATCAATCCCAGGGAAACGCACGGAATGTTTTTTGTCGACATCGGCGAGGATTTTGATATGTTCGGCGTGTAATTCTTTGCGGCGGCGCATTAAGTCAGCCGCACACCCTTCGTCAAAACTCCCTGCATCCCATACCCCCGCACCAGTAAACATACAGACACGGATAAAGTCAGCCTGGGCGGCGAGGGCAATGGCGAGCAAGGCTACGCCGCCATTGTGGACTAAATTAATCCCCATCGGCAAAGGGCTTACGCTCCGGATGGCGGCAGCCACCACCGCATGGCTGGCGATGCTTTCGGGGGGGATGTGGGCGCCGGCGCGGAACGGGATATCCCACATGTTTTCGACGATTAGGCCGTCACATCCACCGGCAATTAGGGCTTCGGCATCGGCTTTGGCATGGTCAATAATTGGTTGCATTCCGTACCCGGTGTATCCCGGTGCACCGGGCAGTGGCCAACAATGAACCATGCCGATGATGGGTTTGGGTGTACGAAAAATATCAGCAAGTGAGGATATTTGCAACGCATCGAGTCGTGTTTTCCACGCAGGAGTCATAAAAATACCTCGTACAATAGGGCAACGCTTAAAGATTTATTCATGCTTGTATTGTACCATTTTCATCAACCATGTCGGGATTGCCTGCTGTTGAAGGCGTAATAATGCGCATACCTCGTGATAGCTCGGCACGATATCTGCGGCACCACGACGACTCGCCGTTATCGCCCCAGCCGCATTGGCAACCAGCACCGCATCAGCCAGCGGCGCTCCCTGAGTCAATGCCAACACACATACGCTGGCAAATGTGTCGCCGCAGGCGGTGGTGTCGATTGCATCAACGACAAACGCAGGATGGTGGCTGATTGCTCCGAGCGAAGCGATAGTCGCGCCCATAGCACCTTTTTTGGTGATGCAGATCGGGGCAGCGGTTTCGTGGTAGGCGGCGACAGCCTGCATTTCGGCCTGATTACCCAGCAATACGCTGAGGGGTTGGGTAAGTTGGTTGATGATTTGGCCAAAATGTAGGGTGAGTGGTGCGCACAAATCAATCGAAGTCTGCCAGCCGAGTTGTTGGGCGTTGTTGAGCGCGTGGATGGCGTTCGATTTTTGTGGGTCACTCAGCAGTGCGTGGCCACATACATGGAGCCAGCCTCCTGACGTAGGCCAATCGTGTGGGGATTGCCAATATTGGTTGGCGCCACGATAACTCAGAAACGTCCGTTCCCCGCCAGCGGTCACGGGGATGACGCATAACCCGGTGGGAATCTGATCGTCATGTTGGATTGCCTCGAGATCGACGGCGACGGTGCGGGCTATCGACAAGGCTTGGGAGCCGGCAAGGTCGTTGCCCACCCGACCCCACAAGCGCACCTGGCCCCCCATCCGGGCGACTGCTACGGCGCTGTTGATGCCGGTGCCGCCACTGCTCCACGTAACAGTATGCGCAAGAGCGTCACCCCCTTCCAGGGGCCATTCGGCCAGTGCCATCAAGAGATCAACGTTGATATCACCAATAATCGTAAGCATAGGAATTCGTACCATTCAATATCACATAGGCTATTTTACCGTGTGTTGCACAATTAAATGCATGGCATGATGAAAAGTTCAAAAGAAGGTATTGACAAAAAATAATCAATTTGCTATTATTTGCCCAATCCAAACGAGAACCAAACATCAATCTGTTAACGTCGCATAAAGTAGCCCAATTGGGCAGGTAGCTTTTTTTAAGAAAGGAATTGACGCAGTATTCCCAATTCCTACACATAGTCACGCTGTGCGAATTCATTTCCATTACGCAAATAGGTAGGCTTTCCATTTCTTGCAGAGGGCAATCTCCATTTCGGTGCAGATTTCTTTTACACGGAGAGGACGGTTATGCGCATATTTTTGATTGGAATGCTCCATGTATTACTCACATATCATCCGCAGGTCCAAAATGCATTTTCTTTGTCTGCACCCAAAACCCGTACGAATACAAAAACAGTAGCTGCATCGAAAACCCGTACGTATAACAGATCATTGACTACAACCAAAACCCGTACGTATACCAGATCATTGACTACAACCAAAACCCGTACGAATACCAAATCATTGACTGCAACCAAAACCCGTACGAATACCAAATCATTGACTGCAACCAAAACACGCACCGCGACTAACACTTCGTCGCCAACTCCCATGCGCACACGGTCATTCACAAAAACAATTACTGCTGCTGCGACGTCCACATTCACCGCGACCAGTACGCCCACCGCGACCAGTACGCCCACGGCAACCAGTACACCCACCGCGACCAGTACGCCCACCGCGACCAGTACGCCCACCGCGACCAGTACGCCCACCGCGACGATTCGGTCGGTGGTATTGGCGGCAGGTTCATTCCATTCGCTGGCCATCCGGAATGGAGTTTTACAGGGCTGGGGAAGTAATGCGTATGCACAAATTACTTTACCTACGGCCACTACTGCGCCGATTGTGGCAATTGCCGCTGCAGACACACATTCGCTCGCACTATTAAGTGACGGCACTGTTGTGGGTTGGGGAAGAAATAACAATGACCAAATTACTATTCAAGAGGATGCGATTAATTTTATTGATATTTGTGCGGGAAAAGATCACACCTTGGGGGTTACACGAAGTGGGTCAGTGCTCGGCTGGGGGTTCAACGGCTATGACCAACTGACCATTCCCAGCGATATCGGGTTGGTGCAGGCGGTCGCCGCCGGCTTCAATCATTCGTTGGCATTACAGCCCGATGGCATGGTGGTGGGGTGGGGCGATGATACGTTCGGGCAAAGTAGCATTCCTGCTGGGTTGAGTAACGTGATTGCGATTGCCGCCGGCGGGAATTTTTCGCTGGCACTCAAGAACGATGGCACGGTAGTGGCCTGGGGCGCCAATAATGCCGGGCAGGCCACGGTGCCAGGAACATTAACCAATGTCCGTGCCATCGCCGCAGGTGATAGCCATGGAATGGCACTCAAAAATGATGGCAGCGTGGTTGCCTGGGGGAGCAATACCTCTGGTCAGCGCACCGTCCCCGCCACTGCAGTCAATGTGGTGGCGATTGCCGCCGGAGGACGACATTCACTGGCGATGAAAAACGATGGCACCGTGTTGGCGTGGGGGCGGAGCAACGAAGGCCAGATCACCGTGCCCTGACACGCGGCTTATATTTTTTCTTTGCGAATCAGGCGAATGTCGCTGATTTGCATGGTGCGTTCGACCGCTTTGCACATGTCATAAATCGTGAGGGCGGCGACACTGACGGCGGTAAGTGCTTCCATTTCGACGCCGGTACGACCCGTAATCGACGCAGTGGCGACGATGGCGATGCCGGTTTCTTCGGCATCGAGTTGGACATCTACTGCCGTCAACGCCAACGGATGACAGAGCGGGATGATGTCGGCAGTTTTTTTGGCGGCCATAATCCCGGCAATCCGCGCCACGGCAAGGACGTCACCTTTGGGGAGTCCGCCGGCAATAATCAAATCACGTGTTGCCGGAGTCATAATCACGCGGCCGGCAGCGACGGCAATGCGCTTCTGTTCGGGCTTAGCGCCGACATCGACCATATGGGCATGACCGGCACTATCAAGATGCGTTAATTGGCTCATAGAATAGTCCTTTTTTGGAATACGCAAACCATGCGTATTGGTTCATTTATAACACGAAACAGGTCATTCGCAGATAAAAATAGCTGTTGTTGTGGGGCTGGGTGGAGTGCATGGTGCACATTCACCTTCAGCCCTGCTATTTTTTGTAGAAAAACAAGAAAAATGAAGAAAATGATAACGGTCCGGTGTGAATCAGGCATATTTGATTGAAAAACAGGTGCTGGGTGTGTGCAGATGCAATGTCATTGTAATTGATGCTTGCATAGTTGACAGTATCGGTTTATAATTGCGGTACAAGTGGGGATAAGTGGGGGAAAGTGGGGATAACTTTCTCATTTAGTCACTTTTCGCATATGGGAGTGCCAATGTTTCTCGGGGAATACGCGCACACAATTGATGACAAAAGTCGTTTGGCGATTCCTGCCCGCTTTCGCACGTTATTGAGCGAAGGGGTCGTGATTACGCGAGGCTATGACCACTGTGTCATGGGCTTGGCGATGCCGACGTGGCAAAAACTTGCCGATCAAGTGAGTGATTTGGCACCGGGCGAGATTCACACACGCAATTTGCAACGGTTGCTTTTTTCGGCGGCGTCTGAATCATTGCTCGACAAACAAGGGCGGATTTTGTTGCCACAGACGTTGCGCGATTATGCCAGCATCGAGGGTGACGAGGTGGTGGTCGTCGGGGTCAACAAATATTTTGAAATCTGGTCGCCGGCGCGCTGGCGCGAGACGGTAGCTGCAATAGACAACGAAACGAACCAATTGGTGGCGCAACTTACCATATTAAAGTTTTAAGCATATGACCACTACATTCCGGCATATTTCGGTGTTGCCGACCGAAGTTTTGGGGCTATTGATGACACCGACAAGCCAGCGAGTAATCGATGGCACAATCGGTGGTGCAGGGCATGCGCAGTCAGTAATGGTAGCGGGTACTTCGGATGTGCAGTTGTTGGGGATAGACGTTGATCCGGCTGCATTGGCGGCGGCAGCAGAACGCTTGGACCAATTTGGCGCACGTGTCCATCTCGTGCGCGGGAATTATGCCGACATGGTGCAATTTGCGCATCGGATCGGATGGGATACAGTTGATGGGATTTTGTTGGATTTAGGCGTATCGTCGCATCAACTCGACACTCCCGAGCGTGGGTTTTCGTTCCAAAATGATGCCCCGCTCGATATGCGGCTTGACCCTGATGGGCCAAAGACGGCGGCGGATTTGGTCAATACTCTTGATGAACGCAAACTCGCCGATTTAATTTTTCTATACGGGGAAGATCGCGCATCACGGCGGATTGCCCGGTTTATTGTCGATGCACGGCGGGTCAAACCGATTCACACTACGCTCGCCTTGGCAGACATCGTGACGCGGGCGATGGGAGGGCGACATGGCCCGATTCATCCGGCGACGCGGACATTCCAAGCATTACGGATTGCCGTTAACCAAGAATTGAGCGTCTTGGAAGCGGTGATTCCGCAGGCATTAGCGTTGTTGGCGCCCGGTGGCCGACTCGTGATTATGAGTTTCCACTCCCTCGAAGATCGCATCGTCAAGCTGGCCTTTCGTACGGCGACATTGAGTGGGGATCGGAAGTTTTTCCATACCCTGACGCCCAAGCCTATTGAGGCAACGGTGAGTGAGCAACGCCAAAACCCGCGAAGTCGGAGCGTTCGCTTGCGGGCAATTGCCCGTTTGTGAAGAAGCGCGTGTTGTCGCACTCCATTTGGTAATGAATCCCAACACAGCAAAGAGGCAGTATATGGCGATTCCATTGAAACAATTGTTCCCGTTGCAACAAGCGCGACTGCGTCGATTGGAATTGGGACGATACATCCAGCTTGATGGTGGCCGGAGCTATGTTGCGGTGGCCTTGTTGTTGGCGTTGATGGGCGTCGCATTGGTGGCACAGACGGTACGTGTCGCGCAGACAGGACACGAAATCGATGTCCTGCAAACAGCGCAAACGCAATTGATTCGGGAACACAAAGCATTGTTGCTCCGCAAAGCCGACGCCCAGTCGATGCAACGAATTGAGAAATATGCGATTGACACGGGAATGATCCCGGTGCAGTCGGTTTATGTGCAATACCTGCTGCTCAAGACTGATCACGGGCAATTAACAGTAAATGACACGGTGGTGAGATGAGTACACCCGGCACAAATAATTCATCACGTTCAATCGTGCTGCACCCCTGGCGATTGGGTGCGGCGTTATTGCTTGTGCTGATGGTATTTGGTCGGATTGTAGTCCAATTAGCGGATGTCCATCTCCTTGATCGCGCCGGGTATGCCGGCCGTGCCAGCGGTGAGATCAATCAAGTTATCCCGTTGACGGCCAGTCGCGGAGAAATTCATGACCGAAATGGTGATATTTTGGCACTCGATGTCGAACGTGAAAGTCTCTATGTCGCGCCAGCGCAAGTCGCACCAGCGGAATCCGCACGTTTGGCCGTAACCCTCGGCGCTATTTTGGACATGCCGGCCGAAAAAATCCTCGCTAAATTACTCGATACAAGCCGTGCATGGGTACCAATTAAACGTTGGCTCGCACCAAATGTAGCGGATAAGATTACAATCCTTGATGAACCAAGTTTGCATTTGGTATACGAGCCGCATCGGTTTTATCCACAGGGTAAATTTGCACCGCATTTAATTGGTGCCACCAACTTGAATGGGATGGGGATTGCAGGCGTCGAGGCAAGTTTTGATTCTTTTCTGAGAGGAACAGACGGCGTAATTACTGCAGAAGTTGATATAAACAACAATCCAATCTGGTCACGGCCATACAATCAAAAACTTCCAGTTAATGGCAATCAATTAAACTTGACGATTGATTCGTATATTCAACATGTCACCGAAACAGAACTTGGGTTGGCAGTTGATCAACACGGAGCGTCGGGTGGCACGGCGATTGTGCTTGATATCAAAACAGGTGCGGTGCTGGCGATGGCGAGCTACCCTGCATTTGATCCGAATGATTATGCAGGTGTCGACCCGAGTATCTACAATATTAATCCTGCTGTTGGTGAGATATATGAGCCAGGTTCCACCTTTAAAATGGTAACCATTGCTGCAGGACTGCAAGCGAATGCATTTGATGAAAACACCCAGGTTGAAGATAAAGGGACGATTCATCGCTACGACTATACGTTGGCGAATTTCGACTACAACGGTCATGGAGTCATGACTCCGGCGGGAGTACTCTATTATTCGAGCAATATTGGCGCGTTATTGTTTGCCGAATTGACCGGCGAATCGATTTTTTATGACACGGTTGATGCGTTTGGTTTTGGGAAATTGACGGGGATTGAATTGCCTGGTGAAACTGCGGGGATTTATTGGAAGCCAGGTACAACCGGTTATACACCGATAAACCTTGATACCAATGCCTTTGGTCAAGGTATCGGCGTTACGCCACTGCAAGTAGTGCGGATGGCAGCGACCATAGCCAACAACGGGGTCATGATGCGCCCCTTCATTATTAAATCACGTTGCACCGACGGGGTGTGTGTCGAAACACAGCCCAGCGAGCAGGGGCGCCCGATTGATGCGGATGTCGCGTATCGCGTCCGCAAGATGGTGATGAAGTCTGCCAACCACTATGTGAATGCGACACAGCCCGATACCAATTGGCTGGTACCGGGGTTCAAAGTGGGTGCCAAAACGGGAACATCATCTATCCCGGATGGACACGGTGGATATACCAGCGAAACCATCGGTTCTGTGGTGGGAATGGCGCCGCTTGATGTGCCACGGTATGCAGTGATTGTCAAAATTGACCGGCCTCAAGACGACATCTGGGGCGTCAGGACTGCATTGCCCGTGTATCGCCGCATCGTTGCCGAATTAATGCGGTATGACCGCATCGCTCCTGACCATATTTTGGTCGGGGAGAATCAGCGACCAGGAGTTATCAATGGGGGCTAAATGTTGCAATTAATCGACATCTTGCACGGCATTGCGCCGGAACATCAATATGATGCAACATTGGTCCCTGTGATGAACATCAGCGATGTGGCGATTGATTCACGTTTGGTTATGCCAGGCGCATTGTTTGTGGCGCTCATGGGCGAAACCGTCGATGGGCATGATTTTGTCGCTGCAGCTGCAAATGCAGGCGCAGTGATTGCATTGGTTGCCACTGCCAAAAGCGAAGCGTTAGCACGAACGCACGGTTGGTCTGTGGTTGTGCCTGGGCAACCAATCCCCGCACAATGGGGAGGCCCATTATTAATTGCCGTCCCTGACCCATTGACCGCATTGCAACAATTGGCTGCATGGCACCGCCGTCGTTTTAGCCCTGATTGGGTAGTGGGTATTACGGGCAGTGTGGGCAAAACGTCAACCAAAGAAGTGGTTTCAGCGTTGGTGAGCGCCTACTTCCCCACACTCAAATCGCCACGAAGTTACAACAGTGAGTCGACGTTGCCACTTGTGGCACTGCAAATGGATTACACGCATCAGGTTGCAGTATTTGAAATGGGGATGTATTCGGCAGGCGAAATTGCGCTGCTCGCGCATATTGCCCTGCCAAATATTGGGGTAGTGACGACCGTTGGACCTTCGCATCTCGAACGGATGGGAAGCATTGAACGAATTGCTACGGCGAAAGCAGAACTGATTCAGGCGTTACCGCCGTCTGGTGTTGCAATTTTGAATGCCGATGACGAGCGGGTTACCGCAATGGCCGACTTAACCGTAGCGCGCGTCGTGCGGTATGGACTCCACCCCGCCGCCGATGTGCGCGCACTCGAAATTATCCCGCAGGGATTAGCGGGGACTCAGTTTCGCCTCTTGGCTCCCGGAATCGATGACATTGTCCATCTCCGTGCCCCTGGCCTACACCAAGTCCGTAATTTGTTGGCGGGGATTGCAGTGGGGATTAGCATGGGGATACCTTGGGAAACATTGCGTGCGGCAATAGCGAACATTACGCAACTCCGTTTTGTGCTCTATGGGGGGATCAACGATACCCAAATCATAGATGATGCATACAACGCTGCACCGACTTCGATGCGTGCGGCAATAGATTTGTTGGGGACAGTCAAATCACGGCGCGTGGCAGTGCTCGGTGATATGCGTGAATTGGGACATATCGAAGAAGCTGCTCACTACGAAGTCGGGCAATGGGTGGCAGCGGTTGCTGATGTGTTGATTGCCGTTGGGGAGCGTGGTCGTTGGATCGCCGAAGGCGCCAAACATGCGGGGATGACTGCGGTCTTTACCGCGCCTGATGCCCAATCAGCAATTGGTGTTGTGCGAGCCCAAATCCAACCCGCGGATTGTGTCCTCATCAAAGGGTCGCGTGCAATGGCCATGGAACAAATCGTGGCAAATTTACGCGCCGATGGCGTGCTTGTTTCAAAGGAATTATGACATGCAAGAAACACTTCGCACACTGTTAATCAAAAATATTGATCGCGGGCTGTTACTTGCAACGGCTGCAGCCATATTAGTGTTATTGAGTGGGCGTTGGTGGATTGAGTTTTTGCGGAGGCACAACATCCGCAAACGTGCGCGCAACGAAGGCAGCGATACGCGAGCGAGTTATGGACAAATCACCATGGGTGGGGTAATGATGGTGGTTCCCGTCATCATCCTCACGATTATGTTTAACCTCATTGACCGATGGTCAATGGTATTGCCCCTTGGAGTAATGCTGAGCTATGCAATATTGGGAGGTATCGACGATTATTTTTCACTCGATACGGTGCATTCGGCAACATATGGCTTGAGCGAACGGGTCAAGGGGATTGCGCAATGGGTGATTGCATTGGTGGCGAGTTTAGTGTTGTATTTACCGGCGCCGTATGGACTGCAACATTCAGGTTTGACCTGGATTCCGTTTATCGGGCGCATTGATTTTGGGTTGTGGTTTATCCCGGTTGCTGCGGTGATTATTTGGACTACCGTCAATGCCGTGAATATAACCGATGGCGTAGATGGTTTGTCTGGATGGACATTGTTGGTGACGTTTTTTGCATATGGGGTGATTGCCTTTATGAGCGGGCAATTCACCAATTTGATGGCGTTATGTTTGACACTGGTGGGTGCATGTGCGGGGTATTTATGGTACAACGCTCATCCTGCAACAGTCATCATGGGAGATTTAGGTTCAATGGCGTTGGGTGGTGTACTCGCAATTATTGCTTTGCAATCGCAACAATGGTTGCTGCTCCCGGTCGTTGGGATTGTGTTTGTGGGTGAAGGAGTGTCTTCGCTGTTGCAAATTGGGTATTTTAAATACACCCGATGGCGTACGGGGACGGGGGTGCGATTGTTCAAAATGGCACCGCTTCATCATCATTTGCGTATTAATGGATGGAGTAATCCACAAATTACGCAACGGTTTGTAGTTATCAATATGGCAAGTGCGTTGTTGGCGATTTCGTTGTCATTGTGGAATTAACTATGCTGGGCAATGCGCACAGGGGACGGCGGTGCTGGACATCGCTGGTGGTCATTGACTCGGATCTACACCATCGGGAAGGGGACGAAGGTGCAAAATACATTACGATCATTATTGGTGCTTGATATGTCACGTGCCTTGTTATTGGCGGCGGGTGCATTTGTGGTTACCATTATTTTTGGTCGCTATTGGCTCAGCGTACTGCAGCGATATCGAATTGGGAAGCGAGTCCGTGTCGATGGCCCGCAAAGTCATCTGGTTAAAACCGGGACACTGACTATGGGCGGATTGATGATTATAGCGCCAGTCATCGTGCTGACGATGGGCTTTAATTTGGTCGACCGTTGGTCAATGGTTGTGCCGCTGGTTACCTTGATTTTGTTTGGGTTACTCGGTGCTGTTGATGATTACTTGTCCCTTGAACGCTCTGCCAAAGAACAATATGGATTTAGCGAACGCGTGAAATTAGTGCTTCAGATTATCCTGGCGCTCGGGATTAGTTTAGCGCTCTACCTCCCCCAGCCATTCGGGTTGGCCAATTCAGGGTTGGTACGTATTCCTTTCCTGGGAAGCTACGACATCGGTTTTTGGTTCTTCCCCGTTGCGGCATTCATCATTGTAGCGACGAGCAACGCGGTCAATTTAACCGATGGCCTCGATGGTTTAGCCGGGTGGAATTTGGCAATAGCATTTAGTGCGTACGGCGTGATTACTTTTTTGAGTGGTGAGTTTACCAATTTGATGACCCTCAGTTTCACATTGGTGGGGGCTTGTGTCGCGTTTTTGTGGTACAACGCCCATCCCGCCCAGGTTTTTATGGGTGATTTAGGGTCTATGGCACTCGGTGCGGTCCTGGCTGTGATTGCCTTGCAATCGCAGCAATGGCTCCTCTTGCCATTGATTGGAGTGGTGTTTGTAGGGGAGGCATTATCATCGGTAATTCAAAAAGGATATTACAAATATAGCCGTTGGCGGACCGGGACACCCATTCGGGTCTTTCGTATGGCTCCGCTCCATCACCATTTTGAACTCGGTGGGTGGAGTGAAACGCAAATTACGCAACGGTTTGTATTGATTACCATGATCGCAACCTTGATCGGAGTCTCCTTGGCATTGACCTTCCAACAACCACATACTGCTCAGATACCAGTTGCAAAGCCGCAAATTACGGATTCAGAAACGAAGTGAAGAGGGCGGCGATGGAATTACGTGGTAAAAAAATCGTTGTGATGGGGTTGGGAGTGCATGGTGGTGGACTTGGTGTGGCCCGTTTTTGTGCAGAAGCTGGTGCTGAGGTCGTGGTGACTGATCTCCGCAACGCCGAGCTCCTTGCAGATTCTTTGACGGCACTGGCAGACCTGCCAATCACTTTCGTGTTGGGCGAACATCGCGCGAGCGACTTCCAACATTGTGATATTGTGGTACAAAACCCCGCCGTACCAGCTACATCGCCGTTTTTGGCAATGGCACGTGCTGCGGGTGCCCAGATCGAAATGGAAATGACCCTCTTTTTTCGTTTATGTCCGGCTCCGATTATCGGGATTACTGGTACCAAAGGCAAAACAACGACTGCTACGCTCACCGCGTGGTTGCTCAGTGCGTGGCGACCCGAGACCATCCTTGCCGGCAACATGCGCATCTCGGCATTGGCACAACTTGCCCAAATCACCCCAACTACACCTGTGGTATTGGAATTGTCTTCGTTTGTGCTGGAAGGGCTTGATACCGCATGCTTGAGCCCAGCGTATGCAGCGATTACGAACATTCACCCTGATCATCTCGATCGCTATGGCGATATGGCAAGTTATATTGCAGCAAAAGCCGCGATTGGACGCCATCAGCGACCGCAAAACACCTTGATTTTGCATTCTGACGATCCAGTTTTGCAACAGCTCTCTGCTTCAATGCCAGCGCACGTCCTTTGGAGTGGTACAAGCCAGCCGGGCTCCCCACATAATGGTGATACCTGGTGGCAGGATGATACGTTGTATTGCGAAATAACTACTGGTGCTCAACAAGTCGCGCATGCAGGTGATGTGCAATTAGCAGGGGTGCATAGTCGTGCCAATGTGGCGATGGCCGTTGCGCTGGTATTACAGTTGGGGATGCCGACAGCGTTAATTGCACCTGCACTCCGTCAATTTAGCGGGGTCGAACATCGACAAGAACGGGTCGCGACGATCAACGGACATACTTTTGTCAATGATACTGCTGCCACAATGCCAGATGCAGCAATGGCTGCCCTTGAATGTATGCCCAAGCCAATTGTATGGATTGCGGGTGGGGCAGACAAAAAATTAGTTTTTGACGAGTTAGCCCATGTCGCTGCACAACATACCCATAAAATAGTGTTGCTTGATGGCACGGCCACCGCTGCTTTGCGTACTGCGTTAGATGGAGTCGGCATCACTCACCGGATTGTAGGGAATTATGATTCGTTGGCTGATGCAGTACGTGCCGCACAGCAGGCCGCACCGCATCCGGCGACGATTTTGTTATCACCGGGGTGCGCAAGTTTTGGGATGTTTCGCAATGAATTTCATCGCGGCGAAGAATTTCGAGCCGTGGTGGCACGCCTCGGTATAGAGGAGTCAATATGAGTCAATCACCAATTACGAGCGGGATACAACGGTTGTGGGGGAATAGTACGCCAGCAGTGCGCATTATTGCCCTTACCAATATCATCGTATTTGCAATTCCAGCTTTGGCTGACTTCGTCGGATTTCGGATTTTGGGGATTTCAGTAGGTAATTTGTTGTTGATATGGGGTGCCAAGGACAATATTGCAATTGCTGCTGGGGATCAATATTACCGGTTTATCACCATGATGTTTTTGCATGGTGGTTTATTGCATTTGTTGTTCAATACAATTGCTTTGACCTCATTTGGTAGCGAAATCGAGCGTATCGCTGGCTCACAACGCTTTCTTGGCATATATTTTGTGGGTGGGGTGTTGGGTGGTGTTGCCTCATATGTCTTTTCACCAAACCCAGCTGTTGGTGCATCAGGAGCGATTTTTGCGCTGATTGGCGCTGAAATTGTTTTTATCTGGCAAAATCGGGCCGTCTTTGGTGACCGCGCCAAACAAATGTTGGGGAGCGTGGGATTTACGGCAATCGCCAATATCGGCATTGGTTTTTCGGTCCCCAACATTGACAATATGGCGCATATTGGTGGGCTTATTGGTGGTCTGGCGTGTGGGTTTTGTTTGATGCCATTGTTGGTGGCGGTTGCATCCGATGCGGGTCCTATTCGAATTCGCCAAGGTCGACCATGGGGCTGGTACGGCGTATTGGCCGTAGCAATTGCTATCGTTGCGGTCGTGATGGTGGTAGTGCCCGCGGTTGATTTGGGTTAAGAGGATATTGGCAATGAGCGACACCACTGGGAATATGAGTTTTAGCGAACGTACCAAACACAAACCAGATTATCAATTGCTGGTGTGTGTAGGTATCATGGTGCCGTTTGGGTTGGTGATGGTCTATAGTGCGTCGTTTGTTGAAGGCTTTGTCTATTACAATGATGGCTTGCACTATTTAATGCGCCAATTATTTGCTGCCTTCGTCGGGACGATAGGATTTTTGGTCACGCAACGCATACATTATAGATGGTGGCACAATTATGCCTTGCATTTGTTTGTGCTGTCACTTATGTTGTTGTTTGTGACGGGATTTGTGCTACCGAGATCTATTACGGAAGTCAACGGTTCGCGAAGCTGGATACGGCTAGGCTTTTTTAGTGTGCAACCCTCGGAATTCGTCAAATTAACCTTGATTATTTACCTAGCAAGTTGGTTGTCACGGCGTGGGCCGCGGATGGCTAACCTGCTTAATGGCACGATCCCTTTTGGGGTCATTGTGGGCCTTGTTACTGCGTTGGTAATGGTCGGCAAAGATCTCGGTTCGGCCACGATTATAGTCGCCGTATCGGCGTTGATTTATTTTGTGGCAGGAGCGAGTCTTTTTCATTTGTTTTGTGCGGGATTATTGGGTCTGGTATCGTTTTTGGTAGGGATAAATGTAGCTGCCTACCGTTTGGATCGTATTAATGCATGGCTTGATCCGTTTGCGTATTATAGTGGGTCAGGATTCCAGCCGTTGCATGCATTGTATGCCCTGGCATCGGGGGGTATTTTTGGGGTGGGATTGGGGCAATCTCGCCAAAAATATCTCTGGTTACCGCAATCCTACACCGACACGATTTTGGCGGTTATCGGGGAAGAAATGGGGCTCATTGGCACGTTATTTGTGGTAGGATGTTTTGTCTTTTTGGCATATCGTGGCTTCAAAATTGCGAGAAGTGCACCGAATACATTTGGTGCGTTGTTGGCAACTGGGATTACGTTGTGGTTGGTAGTCCAAGCAATCGTTAATTTGGCGGTGGTGACATCACTCGCACCATTTACCGGCATTACTTTGCCGTTTTTGAGTTACGGTGGGACGTCGCTGATGATTAGTATGGTTTCGACTGGGATTTTATTAAATATTTCAAAATATACCCTTGCGGACGATATGAGTCCTGGGGTTTTGAGGTTGGTATATGAACAATTACGCACATTCATCGCTGCTCTTTCTCCTTTCTGGCGGCGGGACGGGGGGGCACGTTTATCCCTCCCTGGCAGTCGCCGCAGCGCTCGCAAGCCTCCCAAATAACCCGCGGGTGGCCTATATAGGTAGTCCTGACGGGATGGAAGGTGATATCGTGCGTGTTGAAAGTAATCTTCCTTTTTGGTCGATTGAGGCCGCTGCGGTGCGTGGTCGTGGGTTCGGCGCGCTGCTCAAAAATAGTTGGCGCTTGCTACGTGGTGTCGTGCAAGCAATTGCACTCATCCAACGCACCCAGCCTGCGGCTATTTTTGGTACGGGCGGATATGTCTGTGTCCCGTTATTTGTCGCCGCCTGGGTGATGGGCGTACCGAGTGCCATTTATTTGCCTGACGTGGTTCCGGGTTTGGCAGTGCGCTTTTTGTCACGCCTTGCCACGGTCACGCTTGGAAGTATTCCTGATGCGGCTCCCTACCTAGGCATGAGTGCGACTACCGCTGGTGATTGGTTGCGTGGGATGCGCAAATTAGTGGTAACCGGTTACCCCGTGCGCGCCGACATTCTGCAGGTAGATCGCGGTACTATCCGTGCCATGTTGGGAATTACCGATGACACCCCGTTAATTCTTATCTATGGGGGTAGTCGTGGCGCGAGGAGTATCAATCAGGCTGTGGCAACGATGCTGCCCCGTGTGTTGGCGATTGCACATGTATTGCACGTGTGTGGGCGTGAAGGTGATGAATCGCTGTTGCAGCGCCAAATGGAGGATTTGCCAGCCGAACTCCAAGCCCGTTATCATCTCTACCCCTACCTTGGCACCGATGGGGCCGTGACGATGACGGCAGCGCTCGTCGGCGCAGATGTTACAATCTGTCGCAGCGGTGCATCTGTGCTGGGTGAATTGCCGGCCGCTGGCTTGCCAGCAATTTTGGTGCCGTACCCCTATGTCCACCAAGATGAAAACGCTGATTACCTGGTACGCCATGGAGCAGCCATCAAGATCGCCGATAGCGCCCAACGTGAATGCTTGTTGCCAGCAATTGAGGGGTTGTTACAAGACAAGACGACACTTCAACAGATGCGTACCGCAATGAAGGCAGTAGCTCGTCCCGAAGCGGCACTGACAATGGCAACGTTGTTGTGTGATATTGCAAGGAGCACCTAATGCACTACCATATTGTCGGTATTGGTGGCGCAGGGATGAGTGCCATCGCGCATATATTGCTGGATCGCGGGGATTGTGTCAGTGGCAGCGATGCCAACCCAAGTAGTGCCTGGGCTCCCTTGCAGGCGCGTGGCGTGACGATATTTCTTGGTCATGTGGCGAGCCAGATTGATGGCGCAGATGTGGTCCTGGCAACTTCGGCTGTGCACTCCCCACATCCAGAACTCGATGCTGCCCAGACCAAAGGCATCCCGGTGCTCCGTCGTCACGACCTCTGGGCACAATGGTCGCACGAGCGACGTGTCATCGCGGTGGCAGGCACCCATGGTAAGACTACCACCAGTGCGATGATTGCCCATGCCCTGCATGTGGCCGGAATGAACCCTGGCTATTTAATCGGAGCCGAAGTGCCTGATTTGCCGCATGTCTCTTGCTGGGGCGACCCTACCGCGCCACTCGTTATTGAAGCAGACGAATATGACCGGACTTTTTTGGCACTCCAACCAGATATTGCCGTCATTACTACGCTTGAATGGGATCATGTCGACATTTATGCCTCCCCTACTGATTATGCAGATGCGTTTGTAACATTTAGCAATCAAATTCCCGATCCCGCCAGAGTATTGGTGTGTGGAGACGATGCCGGGGTGCGGTCGGCGATTACCCGTGCAGGCGTGCGTTGGTATGGCATTGATGCCGAATTGGCACGTGATCCGGTTGCGTGTAGTCGCACCCCCCTTGATTGGGCGGCAAGTGCGGTGCACCACGATGCCACTAGCCAATCATTCCAAATTTGGCACTATGACCGCCGCTCGTTTGCCATGCGTCTGCATAGCCCGGTGAACATCTCGTTGGCAGGTTTGCATAATGTAAAGAATGCCGTTGCCGCCTATGCGGCAGCCGTATTAGCCGGTGCCGCGCCGGCGTTGGTTGCTCAAGCCTTGGCAGCCTTCCGGGGGGCACGACGGCGGTTCGAATACAAAGGGGCGGCTGCGGGTGTGACGGTGATAGACGATTACGGCCATCACCCCACCGAAGTGGCAGCGGTCCTCGCAGCAGCCCGATCCAGGTATCCCCGGCAACGGATCATCGCTTATGTGCAACCCCACACCTATAGCCGCACCGCAAGTTTGGTGGCCGAATGGGCCACGGCTTTTGTTGATGCCGATGTGGTCTGTATCGGGGACATCTATGCCTCACGCGAGCAACCCGTCGCGGGGGTTGATGCAGCCTGGTTGGTGCAGCACATCACTCACCCTCTAGCAAAGGCGAGTGGGACAATTGAACAATCAGCGGCATTCATCGCCGATATGGCTCGTGCCGGTGATGTGGTGATTACCATGAGCGCTGGAGACGGCACCCAAGTCGGTCCGCGGTTGTTGGTTTTGTTGGAGCAACCCCATGGATAATGCAGACATTACCATTACCGAAAACATACCACTTGCCCCGCTCACCGCGTGGCGGATCGGTGGCCCCGCCCGCTATTTGGCGTCTGTCCGTTCGCCCCGTGGGGTACAGGTGGCGCTCGAATTTGCGGACAGCCGGCATTTGCCGGTGTGGGTACTCGGTGGCGGTAGCAATATGCTGATGAGTGATGTCGGTTTGCCCGGTGTGGTCATCCGGATGCGTGATATGCGTGTAGACATAACGGCACACGCTGACCATGCGATTGTTGCAATCGGGGCTGGTGCCCCAATGGCTGGTACGGTACGGCAATTGGTCAACGCAGGGTGGGCGGGTTTGACATGGGCTGAGGGGTTGCCAGGCACGGTCGGTGGTGCGGTCTATGGCAATGCCGGCTGTTATGGCGGCGATATGGCCCAAAGTGTGACGCATGTCGAAATTTGGCAGACAGGTGCGGTGGTTTCTTATACCGCAGCCCAGTTGGCGTTTGGGTATCGTACGAGTGCCCTCAAACAACAAAATACCGCCAAGATGACCGAGGGGATGACCGTGGCAGATATCGGGTCAATTGTGGTCGGCGCAACCGTGACGCTTCAGCGTGGTGATGGTGCACAACTGATGGCTGATATGGCCACGACCGCCGCCTTGCGACGTAGCAAAACGCCACCAGGCTCGTCGTGTGGGAGTGTGTTCAAAAACCCTACCGGTGATTCGGCAGGGCGGTTGATTGATGCCGCGGGATTACGGGGATTTGTCAGCGGAGGTGCAGTGATTGCTGACAAACACGCCAATTACATTGTCAATCGTGATCATGCCACCAGCGCTGATGTGATGCGAATTATTGCACATGTGCGCAATGAAGTGGCCCGCCAATTTGGGATACAACTCGAGCCTGAGGTGCAATTCCTCGGCGCACAACTATGACGAGGGTTACCATGAAACGTATTCGAATTGGGGTTATTTTTGGGGGGCAATCGGGCGAACACGAAGTGTCTTTGGTATCGGCACGGGCGGTGCTGACTGGGCTCGATCCAGCACGTTATGATGTTGTGCCGATTGGCATCCGCAAAAACGGTCAATGGGTTGCCGGCGGCGATGTGCTCGCGACGCTTGAATCGGTGGCAAATCTAGCGTTGTTGCCTGGTGGTGGCGACCATGTGCAACCACCCCAAATACCGGCACAAAACACGGTGTCTCCTCATTTGATTTTGCGCGGTGATGGCAGTGCGGTCAGCCAACAAATTCATGGCTTGGATGTTGTTTTCCCGGTTCTGCATGGCCCAATGGGCGAAGATGGGACCATTCAAGGATTGTTGGATTTGGCAGGAATTCCGTATGTAGGATGTGGGGTATTGGCCTCTGCAGTTGGGATGGACAAGGCCATGATGAAAGCAGCCTTTGCTGCCGCAGGACTCCCCGTCGTCCCGTGGCAGTTGGTCCAAGCACATACCTACGCGCAACAGGCTGATCAGGTGATTACGCACCTCGAAGCGACGTTGCGTTACCCAATGTTTGTAAAACCGGCAAATATGGGCAGTAGCGTGGGTATTAGCAAAGTCAAAACCCGCGCCGAATTACACGCTGGGTTGCAATTAGCATGTACGTATGATCGCCGAATTGTAGTAGAACAAGGCGTTACCGCGCGAGAAATTGAAGTCAGCGTACTTGGGAATGAATCCCCTGAGGCAAGCGTGCCCGGTGAAATCATTCCCGCGAATGAATGGTATGATTATGAGGCGAAGTATTTAAACGATGCGACCCAAGTAGTTATACCGGCTGCACTGACCACCGAACAAGCGTTCGCAGTGCGCCAATTGGCGTTGCGTGCATTTCAATCGATTGATGGCGCTGGATTAGCTCGCGTTGATTTTTTGTATGACGCCGCAACTGATGTCTTTTATCTCAGTGAAGTCAACACAATGCCGGGATTCACGCCGATGAGCATGTACGCAAAAATGTGGCAAGCAAGCGGTGTGAGTTACCCCGAACTGGTGAACCGCTTGGTCGAACTCGCCTTGGCGCGTGGTGTGCGTGGGTAGGAGTCTGAGTCGTGAGTGCAGTGCGTCGCCGTCCTCTCAATGATAGCCCTCCACCTATTCGGCGCCGGCGTGGTGTACGTCCCGGAAGCCGTATTTTGCTGATTGAGTTTGTGCAAAGTGGACGGATAATCAGCCTTGTTATCGTGTTGATTGTGCTTTATTTTGCTGTGCAAATGCTTTGGTCTGGAAAATATGTCGTCCAAACGGTCAAAGTTGATGGTGCTGCAACGATGAGTCGCCAACGCGTTAGCGAGCTCGCAGCCGTTAATGGTATGCCCATCTGGGCAGTTGACCCCAACGCAATCCGTGCCCGTTTATTGGCCAACCCCTTTGTGACCAGCGCATCTGTGCAAGTGCGCCTCCCCGATAGTGTGTTGATTATTATCACCGAACAAAAAAGCGAAATTCGCTGGAAGAGTGGACAGTGGTATTTGATTGTCAATGGCGAAGGTGATTTGCTCGGGATTGATTCGGCGGTTGTGTTGACTGATACAATTGTCATCAATGATGACAGTGGCAAAAAACTCAAAGCTGGTGATAAAGTTGATAGTACAGTCATCAGTTTGGCACGGGATATGACCTTGCGCTTGCCCATTGATGCTGGTGTGGTGATTGCCCGTTTGGGCTGGGATCCTCGCCGAGGGATGCATGTCAACACAAGTAACGGTGAGTTTATTTTGTTTGGTGACAGCGCGCGGTTAGACGAGAAAATCGCAATTCTCAAACAATTACGCACCATGAAAGCCGATTTCGGCTTTGCTGATTTACGTTCAAAGACCCCGTATTATCGTGCGGATGTCCCACAGGGCGAATTAATTACCGTGACGAAAGAGCTCAGTACTACCCAGGTGCTTACCACAACTGTTGGGATTACTCCTACCGATGTGTTGACCACAACAGGAACGACCATTCCATAAGTAGACTATTGATGTAGAGGGTGTTATGGCAGTACGACCTATTGTCGGTATCGATATCGGTACCTCCAAAATTTGCACGGTTATTGGGCAAATCGATAAAGAAGACCGCATAAATGTCCTCGGGTACGGAATTGTGCCGTCCAAAGGCATCGAACGTGGCATGGTCGTAAATATAGAAGAAGCGAGTCGGGCGGTCATCGCTAGTATTAACAAGGCTGAACAATCTGGTTATCGTGTCGGTTCTGCCTATGTGTCTATTTCTGGCAAACACATCCGCACGTACAACCGCACCGGCATGGCCGCGATATCCCGTGCGGGGGAAGGGGTGGTTACCCGTGACGAAATCATGCGCGCCATCGAAACTGCTCAGGCAGATGCATTGCCAGCGAACCTCGAAATATTACATGTCATGCCCTATCGGTTTCGGCTTGATGGCAATGTGGTACGTGACCCGATCGGCATGCATGGCTTCCGACTTGAAATCGATGTGCATATTGTGGTCTGTGAAATGGTCGCTATTCAAAATTTGATTAAAGTCCTCCAAGAAGCTGGAGTCGAAATCGATGAAGTCGTACTCCAACCCCTCGCCGCTGCCGAAGCTGTGTTGACCAGTGAAGAGCGCGAAAGCGGTGTTGTGTTAATTGATATGGGTTGCGGTACCACCAGCGTCGCGTTTTTTGCCCAAGGGAATACGTGGCATACCCATGTCATCCCAATAGGCGGTCATACGTTCACCAGCGATATCATCATGACCTTCCAGATCAACCCGCATTCTGCGGAACACAACAAACAAATCCTCGGAGATGCGATCGCTGATCCAGTGCGCCACCAAGAATTGGTGGAAATTGAGGGTGGCCGAGCGGGTGATTATATCGAAATTAGCCGGTTCTTGTTCAACCAATGCATCCAAGCCCGCGCCGATGAGTTGATTGATTTTGTGATAGTTGAAGTCAATCATAGTATCTACGAAGGTAACTATGGCTCGGGGATAGTTTTGACGGGCGGGGGTGCCCAAATGACCAATATTGACACCTTATTTGAAGATCGATTCAATGCACCCGTGCGGGTAGGGCTTGCGCATGATGTGTATGGATTGACCGATGCGTTAAATTCACCGATGTATGCCACTGTGCTTGGGTTAATTCGCTGGGGCTATCATCACGGCAATGGCGACGAAAATAGCAGTGCGCATGATGAGAGTCGTTGGGTTGAACAATGGGAACGCCTCAAAGAATGGTTACGTGAATTTTTGCCCTAAGCGTAGTGTCCTTCATTGTGGCTAAAATAGTTCTCCTTATTTTTTTAAAACTTTTCGGATGTTGATGTGTCGTGAATCATCTTTCGCGCTGAATTCGTGTAGCAAAAATTATTAAAACCAATCATATTTTGAAATCAAAGAGATAATTCATTTAATTCACACTATCAACAACCTTGTAGTATAATGAAATAACATTACAAATTGGTTGCAATTTAATGAATCTCATAATTTGATGTTACTGCTATTGTACCGTCGTTAATGGAGGCGCAAATGCTGAATAAATCTCACGAATTTAATGAACGTGTCGCTGTTATTCGTGTCATCGGGGTTGGTGGCGGCGGTTCGAACGCGGTAGATCGCATGGTTGCAGATGGCGTCCAAAACGTCGAATTCATTACTGTGAATACAGATGCGCAAGCATTGTTTAACTCCAAAGCGCCGCAACGCATCCGGATTGGTGACAAGTTGACCAAGGGACTCGGTGCAGGTGGGGATCCTTCGACCGGCGAAAAAGCCGCTGAAGAATCACGAGATGAATTAATCAACGCCCTCAAGGGGGCAGATATGGTCTTTGTTACCGCAGGCATGGGTGGCGGGACCGGTACCGGTGCTGCACCAGTCATTGCCAAACTTGCCCACGAATTAGGAATTTTGACCGTGGGAGTCGTAACCAAGCCATTTAGTTTCGAGGGCAAGCCACGCCGACGTGTCGCAGAACAAGGCATTGAAAATTTGCGACCGTATGTAGATACGTTGGTGATCGTCCCCAATGACCGCTTGTTGCTGGCAGGCAACAAAAACGCAACCATGATGCAAGCCTTCCAGATGGCAGATGGTGTGTTGCGCCAAGGCATTCAAGGGATCGCCGATATGATTAATTTACCAGGCTTGATCAACGTCGACTTTGCGGACGTCCGCTCTGTGATGCAACGCTCTGGTACAGCATTGATGTCGATTGGGATTGGCAGCGGTGAAAACCGCATGGTCAATGCCGTGCGCGAGGCAATTGAATCGCCATTGCTTGAAGTCACCATTGACGGCGCACGCAGCGTCTTGTTAAATGTCACAGGTGGAGACGACGTGACCCTCTTCGAAGTCCAAGAATCAGCGTCAATAATCGAAGAAGCCGTGGAGCCGAATGCCAACATTATTTGGGGCTTGCTCATCGACCCCAACTTTCCTCGTGGTCAAGTCAAAGTCACCCTGATTGCCACTGGATTTGATGAAGCAAAAAAAGCCGCCCCAGCTCCAACAACGTCCCCAAATCCAGGACGCGAATCGTTGTTGGGCGGGAGCCGCCCCATCATGCCTCGTCCCAATCAAGGGATTTCGACGCCATTGCCGAGCACGCGTGATGGCCGAACACCGTCGCAGCCAATGCCGGTGCGGAATCTTCCCAATCCGAGCGATGTCGATATTCCCGTCTTTTTACGGCGCAGTCGCGACAAAGATCGCTTGGGGAATTAGCGGCGGGGCCAGATTCACTCACATTTATTAAACATGACATAAGATGCCTTTTGGAAGGAAACGTACTTTTCCTGTTCAGGCATTTGGATTTAACTGGTACGAAAGGAAGCCACCGATGTCGTTTCAACAACCACGGAATGTGCAGGCGGTCATTCGCGTCATTGGAGTTGGCGGTGGTGGCTCAAATGCCATCGATCGAATGATCGAAGATGGCGTCCAAGATGTCACATTTGTGGCTATTAATACCGATGCGCAGGTTTTGCGCAACTCAAAAGCTGATTTCCGTATTTGTATTGGTGAACGCCTCACCCGCGGTATGGGTGCCGGGGGTGACCCCACCGTCGGCGAAAAAGCCGCCGAAGAAACAAATGATGAACTCTATGAGATCCTCAAAGGGACGGACATGGTCTTTATAACCGCCGGTATGGGCGGTGGGACCGGCACCGGCGCTGCCCCTATTGTTGCGAGTATTGCCCAGGACCTCGGGATTTTGACCGTCGCCGTCGTCACAAAACCATTTAAATTCGAAGGCAACAAACGGCTGCTCCAAGCTGAGCGTGGCATCGAGCATTTGCGTAAATATGTCGATGCCTTGGTAGTCGTACCCAACGACCGTTTGGTCGAAGCCTACGCCAAACGCGGTATTTCGATTTTGCAGGGTTTTCAAATTGTTGATGGGGTGTTGCGACAAGGCATCCAAGGAGTGGCTGACTTAATCACCAAAACCGGTGTGGTGAATGTCGACTTTGCTGATGTCAAAACCGTGCTGGCGAATTCTGGTGAAGCATTAATGTCAATCGGTATTGGGGCTGGGGAAAACCGCATCCAACAAGCGATTGAAGCCGCGATGAATTCGCCATTGCTCGATGTCGAAATCCGCGGTGCCAAGCGTATTTTGTTGAATATCACGAGTAACGAAAATATTAAATTGAGCGAAATCTCTGAGGCTGCCAACACAATCGAATCAATTGTCGATCCCGAAGCCAATATTATCTGGGGATCGGTCATTGACTATAATTTCCCCGCCGATCAAGTCAAAATAACCTTGGTTGCTACGGGCATAAGCAACTTCCGTCAAAAAACGCAGTTACCGCTGCGTCAAGCGACCCGTGAACCAGAAAAGCCTAATGCTGCTCCTGATGTTGCCGCACACGCGCAAATGGGCAGCGAAAGTCGTGATGCTCGCGATATGCGTACCATCCGTCCGTTTGCTACGCCACAATCAGTCCCACCACCTCCAGCCAATCAGCCACGAAGTGACTCACCACTGTCTGGTGGACGCCGCAGCGATGATAATAATCAACGTCCATACGAAGAAAACCCTAATATTACCATTCCCCCCGGCCTGCGCGACGATTTTCGCCGCAAAAACTAACGGCGAGGAGATGTTTAGCACCCTTCACAACAACTAATGTGGAGGGTGTTTTTTTATGCAGGGTGAACATCGATCCGGGATTAATTCACTGTATGCGAGCTGAAATTATGGCATAATATTGCGGTAATCGCTCACTACACAAGGATGTGCACAATGACAAGTATGTTAGTTACGAATGGGCCGATTTACACGCTCGACCCGGCGAAGCCACAGGTTGAAGCGTTGGGTATTCGCGATGGGTTGGTCTGTGCGGCTGGGACCCTTGCCGAAGTTACTGCCATCATGGGAGACGTGACGCATACCCTCGATTTACAAGGCAATCCTGCTATTCCAGGGTTGACAGACGCCCACGTCCATATCATTTCGCAAGGGTTGACGTTGCTTCAGACCCGGCTCGATGGGATTGCTGATTTTGAATTCGTCTGCGCCAAAATCGCTGACGCCGCCCAACGTTTACCTGCCGGGAAGTGGCTGGAAGGTGGCGGCTGGGATCATACATTGTGGGGTGGTCGTTGGCCGACTGCTCACGAACTCGAATCATTGGCCCCCAATCGCCCGGCATTGTTGAGCCGTAAGGACGGTCACTCTGCCTGGGTGAACCACACCGCTATGCAAATCGCTGGCATCACCCGTGATACCCCCGACCCCGATGGTGGCCATATTGACCGTGATGCCAACGGTGAGCCGACCGGGATTTTCAAAGAAACCGCCATCGATTTGGTGCGCAGCTTTATGCCCGATATTACCGATGAGGATCGTATCCATGCCGTCCAAGCCGCCTTTGCCGAAGGCTACCGCTACGGCATGGTGGGGATGCATGGGTTGACCGGCATGAAAAAAGACGGCTTTATTCATCTCCATGCCTTGCAAGAATTGCGTCATCGTGGTGAAATGCCCGGGCGGGTATTGATGTGCATCGATCCCAATGGATTCGAACACATGCTCGAAATGGGGATACGTAGTGGTTTGGGTGACGATTGGTTGCGCATTGGCCAGTTTAAATTTTTTGTCGACGGCACGTTAGGCTCCGAAACCGCCGACATGTTGGCTCCCTTCGAAGGGGGCAACAACTACGGCCTGCCAACCATCACCCGCGACGAGATTTTTGATTATGTCCGCCGTGCCAACCAGGCCGGCATTGCGATTTCGGTGCATTGTATTGGTGATGGCGCCAATCGCAAGGTGCTTGATGCCATTGAAGCTGCGTTGACCCCGTTGCAACGCCATGGCGAGAGTTTGGCTGACACCGCCAAACGGGTGTTAACTATTCCCAATCGCATCGAACATTGCCAATTACTTGACCCGCTCGATATTCCCCGCTTTGCCGCGATGAATGTGGTTGCTTCAATGCAACCGGTCCACATGATTGGTGACCTTGACACTGCTGCGCGATTGTGGGGCAAACGCAACGCCACCAGCTATGCCTGGCGCACCCTCGAAGCCAGTGGTGCCGTGTTGGCACTCGGGTCTGATGCACCCGTCGAATCACTCAATCCCTGGTTGAGTATTTATGGCGCCGTCACTCGATGCAAGCTCGATGGCACTCCGACGGGTGGTTGGTATCCAGAATTGGCGATTAGCCGGATGAGCGCCTTGCGGGGCTTTACGGTCGGCGCTGCCTATTGTGCGAGTAGCGAATCGCGCCAAGGCACGCTGATGCCCGGCATGCTGGCCGACTTGGCAGTCTTGAGCGACGACCCATTTACATGTGCTGCCGCCCAGCTCCAGCATATTACTGCACGATTGACTATGATTGAAGGGCGGGTTGTCTATCGTAATGGCCTTTAATTAAATACTTCTCGTTCACAAAAACGCAACGTGCCAGGTTTATCCTGTTGGTACGTTGCGTTTTTGTATTGTGTGGTGGGTTGGCATCGCTCCAGCAAGGAGGTATTTAACGGCTTTAAAGCGATAGTTTGCAAGGCTATTTGGATTCCAATTGCCGCCAAGGTGGGTGCGCAAATCATCGGTATTTGACCAATCACAAAACTCATGCAAAATTGCTCCAAAAAGAGCTTGACACAGCTACTACCGATATGCTAATATACCCCTCGTTGCCAAAAGAACTCACTCCACCGAGCGAGTGGCGACAAACAAGTGAGAAGATAAGAAAGTCCGATTGCAAAGTCGGCTGTTTTTTATCGCCTCCGCACCTTCACAACTGAATCGTGACGACCATATAACAAATAATATTTCTGTCAGCGTGGGCGGTACTACACATGAAAGTGTGTGGTTCTACCACTTATGAAGAGTTTGATCCTGGCTCAGGACGAACGCTGGCGGCGTGCCTAATACATGCAAGTCGAACGCATCCTTCGGGGTGAGTGGCGCACGGCTGAGTAACACGTGGGAATCTGTCGTTTAGTGGGGGATAACGCATCGAAAGATACGCTAATCCCGCATACGCTCCGCAAGGAGGAAAGGCGCAAGTCGCTAAACGAGGAGCCTGCGGCCCATCAGGTAGTTGGAGAGGTAAAGGCTCACCAAGCCAATGACGGGTAGCTGGTCTGTGAGGACAACCAGCCAGACTGGGACTGAGAACGGCCCAGACTCCTACGGGAGGCAGCAGTAAGGAATTTTCGTCAATGGGGGAAACCCTGAACGAGCAACGCCGCGTGGAGGATGAAGGTTTTCGGATTGTAAACTCCTTTTGTGAGGGACGATAATGACGGTACCTCGCGAATAAGCCCCGGCTAACTCTGTGCCAGCAGCCGCGGTAATACAGAGGGGGCAAGCGTTGTCCGGAGTTACTGGGCGTAAAGCGCACGTAGGCGGTTGTGCAAGTGGTGTGTGAAACCAATCAGCTTAACTGATTGACGCCATGCCAAACTGCACGACTAGAGTTATGGAGAGGTTGCTCGAATTGCCGGTGTAGTGGTGAAATGCGTAGAGATCGGCAGGAAGACCAAGGGAGAAATCAGGCAACTGGCCATATACTGACGCTCAGGTGCGAAAGCGTGGGGAGCGAACTGGATTAGATACCCAGGTAGTCCACGCCGTAAACGATGTATGCTCGGTATTTGGAGCTGTTAAGGCTCTGGGTACCTCAGGAAACCCGGTAAGCATACCGCCTGGGAAGTACGAACGCAAGTTTAAAACTCAAAGGAATTGACGGGGCCCCGCACAAGCAGCGGAGCGTGTGGTTTAATTCGATGCAACACGAAGAACCTTACCTAGGTTTGACATAGATCTGCATGTCCGAGAAATCGGGCAGCCTTCGAGGGTGATCTACAGGTGCTGCATGGCTGTCGTCAGCTCGTGTCGTGAGATGTTGGGTTAAGTCCCGCAACGAGCGCAACCCCTACGGCTAGTTACCTGTGTCTAGCCGGACTGCCCTTCGGGGAGGAAGGCGGGGATGATGTCAAGTCCGCATGGCCCTTACGCCTAGGGCTACACACACGCTACAATCGCGTTGACAATGCGCCGCAACATCGCAAGGTGAAGCAAATCGCGAAACAACGCGCCAGTTCAGATCGGGGGCTGCAACTCGCCCCCGTGAAGGAGGAGTTGCTAGTAACCGTGTATCAGCATGGCACGGTGAATACGTACCCGGGGCTTGTACACACCGCCCGTCACGTCATGGGAGTTATCAATGCCTGAAGTCCGTGCGCTAACCGCAAGGAGGTAGCGGCCGAGGGCAGGGGTAGCGACTGGGACGAAGTCGTAACAAGGTAGCCGTACCGGAAGGTGCGGCTGGATCACCTCCTTTCTAGGGAGCCCGATGCTACGGCATCAGCACCCACCCAATTGCAGTAGGGCAGGAATAGATATCGTTATATGATTGTCACGATTCAGGGGTGAAGGTGCTGCGCTCGCGAGAGCGCGGTACCTTTACAGTGGAATAGCAAAGAGCATACATAACCAAGAGCATTATGGACGAAAGTCCATAGATGGTTGAGACATGCAAGAGATGTTCCAACAGGGAAGACAGAATGAGCGTACGGTGGATGCCTTGGCGTTAAGTGCCGAAGAAGGACGTGGCAACGCTGCGAAAAGCTTGGGGGAGTCGCTAGCAGGCATTGATCCCAAGATCTCCGAATGGGGCAACCCAATAGAAATATTACTGCGTAAGCAGAGGGAACCGGGGGAACTGAAACATCTAAGGTACCCCGAGGAAAAGAAAGTATCCCCGTAGTAGTGGCGAGCGAATCGGGGAAAGCCCAAACCAGTATCGTGTCAAGCCGTCTGGCGTTGCGATATCGGGGTTGTAGGACAACTAGTGGAAACAGACGCGACCACACATGAGCGATCACAGGGAATTAGAAAGTGCTGGGATGCACTGCCAAAGAGCATGAGAGCTGCGTATAAAAATCCGTGTGACCCGTGAGTTGTATCCTGAGTAGTGCCGGGCACGTGAAACCCGGTATGAAGCTGGGGAGACCACTCTCCAAGGCTAGCTACACTTAACGACCGATAGCGAACAAGTACCGTGAGGGAATGGTGAAAAGAACCCCGGCGAGGGGAGTGAAAAGAACCTGAAACCGTACGCTTACATGCAGTCGAAGCACTAGGTCAGCAATGACAGTGTGACGGCGTGCCTTTTGGAGTATGATCCGGCGAGTTACCCGATGTGGTAGGTTAAGTCAGTGATAGACGGAGCCACAGCGAAAGCGAGTCTGAATAGGGCGGCGATCGCATCGGGTAGGCCCGAAACCGCTTGAGCTATCCATGGTCAGGGTGAGGCGTCAGTAAGATGACGTGGAGGCCCGAACCGGTGTGTGTTACAAAACGCTCGGATGAACTGTGGATAGGGGTGAAATGCCAATCGAAAGCGGAGATAGCTGGTTCTCCCCGAAATGCATTGAGGTGCAGCCCAGGGGAAGTGATATACGAGGTAGAGCACTGTTGTTGTGCGGGGGCTTCACCGCCTACCAAGCGACGGCAAACTCCGAATGCGTATATGACGTACCTGGAGTGAGACAGTTGGCGCAAACGTTGATTGTCGAGAGGGAAACAACCCAGACCCGCTGCTAAGGTCCCAAAATCAATGCTGAGTGGGAAAGGATGTGTCGTTGCAGAGACAGCCAGGAGGTTGGCTTAGAAGCAGCCACCCTTTAAAGAGTGCGTAACAGCTCACTGGTCGAGTGACGATGCGCCGACAATCCAACGGGGCTAAAGCATTGTACCGAAGCACGGGATAGAGAAATCTATGGTAGGGGAGCGTCGTATACGCAATGAAGCATCAGCGGAAGCCAGTGTGGAGTGTATACGAGTGCGAATGCCGGAACGAGTAACAGAGAAGGGGAGTGAAAACCTCCCCCGCCGAAAATCTAAGGGTTCCGCCGCAAGGGTGATCCGCGGCGGGTTAGTCGGGCCTAAGGGAAACACTAACGTGTTAGCCGATGGAGAACAGGTAGACATTCCTGTACTACACACGACTGTTTGACCGACGAGGGAAGCTGAGTGGTAGGTGGAGCGATCAGACGAGGATCGTTTAAGCGTGTAAGGAGACCGCGGGTTAAAATACGTGGTTGTTGACTGAGGCGCGAATACGAGTGGGGGAGCAATCCCACCGCGAGTCCACTAAGCCTGTGCAGACGAGAAATGCCCTCTAGGGAGGAAATGTGTATCCGTACCGCAAACCGACACAGGTAGATAGGCTGAGGAAGCTAAGGCGGACGAGTGATCCCTGGTTAAGGAACTCGGCAATTTGACCCCGTACCTTCGGTAGAAGGGGTGCTCTTGGAGGTGAAGGCTGTACAGCCGGAGCGTCCGAGAGTTGCAACAAAGAGGCCCAGGCGACTGGATAACAGAACCACAGGTCCATGCTAAAGCCGTAAGGCGATGTATATGGGCTGATGCCTGCCCAGTGCCGGAAGGTTAAAAGGAGATGTGCAAGCATTGAATTGAAGCCCCGGTGAACGGCGGCAGTAACTATAACTGTCCTAAGGTAGCGAAATTCCTTGTCGGGTAAGTTCCGACCCGCACGAAAGGCATCACGATCTGGGCAGTGTCTCGACCAGGGGCTCGGTGAAACTGCGATAGCCGTTAGGACGCGGCTAACTCATAGCAGGACAAAAAGACCCCGTGGAGCTTTACTACAACTTGTCATTGTGTGCGGTCTACAGCTGCGTAGCATAGGTGGGAGCCGAAGAACTAGACCTCGCGGGGTTTAGGGAGGCACTAGTGAAATACCACTCTGTTGTAGATTGCGCACTCACATCCGAATGGATGGACCGTGACTGGCGGGTAGTTTGTCTGGGGCGGACGCCTCCCAAAAAGTAACGGAGGCGCGCAATGGTTCCCTCAGGTGGGATGGCAATCCACCGACGAGTGCAAAAGCAAAAGGGAGCTTGACTGCAAGGCAAACAGGCCGCGCAGAGACGAAAGTCGGCTTTAGTGATCCTACAGCACTTAGTGGAAGGGCTGTAGCTTATCGGATAAAAGCTACCCCGGGGATAACAGGCTGATCTTGCCCAAGCGTTCACAGCGACGGCAAGGTTTGGCACCTCGATGTCGGCTCGTCGCATCCTGGGGCTGGAGTCGGTCCCAAGGGTTGGGCTGTTCGCCCATTAAAGCGGCACGCGAGCTGGGTTCAGAACGTCGTGAGACAGTTCGGTCTCTATCCGCTATGAGCGTTTAGTACACTGAGGGGAGCTGATCTTAGTACGAGAGGACCGGATTGGACAGACCGCTGGTGGAGGAATTGTGGGGCGTCCCGCAGGTTCCGTAGCTAAGTCTGGACGTAAGAACCGCTGAAAGCATCTAAGTGGGAAATACCCCCCAAGATGAGTGTACTCACTGAATTTGTCAGGTAAGGCCCCCAGAAGATTACTGGGATAAGCGGCTCGAGCTGGAAGCATGGCGACATGTGGAGGCGACGAGTGCGCATGGCTGAGGGCTTCCCTGATGGAAGATCTAAGGCATGTCGGTTATGTATGTAAAGTGCTATTTCACACTCTGAACCATTGGCGTGCACGAAGCGGAGTGGTCCCACCCCGTCCCATCCCGAACCGGGTCGTGAAACATTCCAGCGCTGAAGGTACTGCAAGGTTGCCTTGTGGGAGACTAGGTCTGTGCGCCATCCA
>CALQBW020000002.1 GCA_943328915.2 Singulisphaera sp. GP187
GGGATGGGCTGTTGATTGCCCTGGTTACTTTTGCGATTTTGTCGTTTACCAAAATCAACCCCGCTGTAGTCGTGGGTGGCGCGGCAGTATTGGGCTGGCTGGTGTATCGACGATAGTTTGAGGCATGCCTCAAACAAAAAAACCTGGGGTGCATACCGAGTACGCACCCCAGGGGGTTGATGGTTTATTCGCCGCGCACCTTGGCATAGTCAGCGCTCAACTCGCTGAGCATGGCCTCGCGTTGGTCATAGAGGCGTTTGAGTGGGCGGCTGGCAGTCGACTCGAGCACATAGCCGGTCAAGATGGGCAACACGACGGTGGTGTCGACATAACAGACGATGGAATCGGGGAGTTGTTCGGGGTCGACTTTGCCCCAGGTCATAGCTTCACTGGGGGTGGCACCCGACAATCCGCCGGTATCGGGGCGGGCATCGGTGAATTGCACGAAGTAATCGTGGCCTTTTTCGGCGATACCCATGATTTCTTGGAGCTGGGGTTCAGTCTGCAAGATGAAGTTTTTGGGTGAACCACCACCAAAAATAATCACGGCGCTTTTGCCACCATGTTTTTTGGCGTTATAGACGATCGAGGTGGTTTCGTTGACATCGGCCTCGACGTCAAAGCGCAATTTATTGCCGGCCAAGGCCATGGCGGCCACATTCATGCCGATGGTCGAGTCACCCGGGCTCGAGGTGTAGAGGGGCACGCCGGCTTCATAGGCGGCGGTCAGAATCGAGACATACTCGGTGCCGATGGCTTTTTCGCGGGCTTGGGTATAGCGGCCGAGGCGGTAGTGGAGCTCGGCGGTGGACATGGTCTTTTGGAATTCGGCTTCGGCCAAGCAGCGCCGCAAAAACGCGTCGGATTCGAGAAGGACTTCTTGGTCGAACAAAATGTCATAAATTCGGATGATTTTTTGTTCGCGCAAGGCCACATCATCACTAAACGGGCTGCCGCCATAGAGGGTGAATCCCAGTGAGCGGTGCATGTCGTGGTAGAGGTTGGCGCCGGTGCTGACGACCCAATCGACCAACCCGGCCTTGATGAGGGGCACGATGGCGGCAGTCCCTAGCCCGGTGGGGGTCAAGGCACCGGTAAGGGTGATGCCGATGGTGACGTCGGGTTGGGCAATTTTGCGGGCAAAGAGTTGGCAGGCTTCGCGCATCCGCCCCGCATTGTATGAATAAAAATGATTGTCGACGAGTTGTTTGATGCTCAACCCTGGCACGATCGGCGTGGGGTCCAGTTTTACACCATAGGTCATAAAAAAACTCCCTGTTCGTACGTTTCTCATACAAAGATATTTTACATGACTCATGACGGTGGTGGCGAAGGGTTTTCAACGGATTTAAATCAGCGCTAAATGGTGATTGCCATTGGATATGGTATACTTTTCTACCGGTAGTGAATTAAAGAACAATATCAAAAAGGTAGCGCTCATGGAGCAATTACAGTCGGTCACATGGCGTAACGGTGGTGTGCACGTGCTCGATCAACGGCTATTACCCCAACAAGAAGTGGTCAATACGTATACAACAGTTGCAGACGTCGCAGAATCAATCCGCTCGATGCAGGTGCGCGGCGCACCGGCGATTGGCTGTACTGCAGCCTATGGCATGGCCCTCGTCGCGGTGCATGGTGTGGCGCATCACAGTAGTGATTTGTTGCCGGCCTTGGCGGCCGCTCGGGTGACGCTCGACGCCTCACGGCCAACGGCGGTGAATTTGTTTTGGGCAACGCGGCGCATGTATGACTACGCTGTGGCCCAACAATCGTTGCCATTGGCTGATTTTCGGCAGGCAATGCTGGCGCAGGCTGAGGCGATTTTTGCCGAAGATTTGGCCATGTGTATGGCGATTGGTCGACATGGTGAGCCATTGATTCCCCAACGTGGCAATGTGTTGACGCATTGTAATGCGGGTGGTTTGGCGACGGCCGGGTATGGCACGGCGCTTGGACCGATTTATCGAGCCCACGAGCTGGGGCGAGCGATTCACGTGTTTGTGGACGAAACCCGCCCGTATTTGCAAGGTGCCCGTCTGACGGCCTTTGAATTACAGCGTGCTGGGGTGCCATTGACGTTGATTACCGACAACATGGCTGCCTATTTTATGGGGCAAGGACTGGTTGATAGTGTAATTGTGGGAGCAGACCGGATTGCCGCCAATGGCGATGTTGCCAACAAAATAGGCACATATGGCTTGGCGGTACTCGCCCACGCCCATGGAATTCCACTTTATGTAGCTGCACCCACGTCGACTATTGACATGCGGATTCATGACGGGAGCATGATCCCCATCGAACAACGTTCGTCAGACGAAGTCACGATGCTCGCTGGGCAACGGATTGCCCCACTCGGGGTCAACGCTGCTCATCCGGCTTTTGATGTAACCCCGGCACGCTTGATTGCCGGAATAATTTGTGAAAAAGGCGTGATTACTGCACCATATGTATCAGCACTTGCCGCCTTGATGCAAGCGAATTGATCCTTTCGCTTCAAGAAATGGTGCGTGGGTGATTTCTCCGTTGGGAAATTGATTATGCATTTTCAGAATCTGTGCCACGTCGTGTCACATCGTAGCTATAGTTAATTATCAACCCTTAATTCGTTGCGGTAGAGGAGTAGCGCCATGCGTGTCGTTGTCACTGGGTCGTTAGCATACGACTACATCATGAATTTCCCCGGGTTGTTCAAAGATCATATTTTGCCCGACCGGGTTCATATGCTGTCAGTGAGTTTTTTGGTTGATTCGATGAAACGCATGCGGGGTGGTGTCGCCGGCAACATCGCATATACGATGGCGCTGTTAGGATTGCAACCATTGGTAGTCGCCGCAGCAGGCCAAGACTTCGGGGAATATCGTCAATGGATGAACAGTCAAGGAGTCGATGCAAGTGGTATACACGAAGTGATTGGTGAGTTCACCGCATCGTGTTTTATTAACACCGATCAAGCAAATAATCAGTTGGTAGCGTTTTATACGGGAGCGATGGCCCGATCACGTGATTTATCGTTGTTGGGATTTGGCTTAACCAAAAACGACCTTGTGGTTATCTCACCCACAGACCCCGAGGCGATGGCACGCTACGTGCATGAATGTCGCGAAATGGGTGTACCGTTTTTGTTTGACCCAGGCAAACAAACCCCACGACTCACCGCCGAACAAATTCTTGATGGGCTTAACGGTGCCTTTGCCTTAATCGGCAACGATTACGAATTTGCCATGATGTCGCAAGTAACCGGCAAAAGTGAACGTGAACTCATCGAAAGTGTGCCGTTGACGGTCATTACCCAAGGCGAAAAAGGCTCGATTATTTCAGAATCACACAACGGCCTACGCATCGACACAAGTGTCGATGTTGCGCCGGTTGATGAAGTGCGCGACCCTACGGGAGCGGGTGACGCCTATCTGGCTGGGTTTGTCTTTGGGCTTTCGCAACAGTTACCGGCCGTCAAATGTGGTCAAATTGCCTCGTTAGCAGGTGCCTATGCCATCGAACGTCATGGATGTCAAGAACACACCTACGTGCCAGCCGAGTTTTATGCGCGGTACGTGGTGGCGTTTGGGGCGGACGCACAGGTGGCGACGGCGTTTGGGGTTGCGTAGCCGATTTTTCTATATCAGTATATTTTATGCAAATTTTCACCAGCAAATGCAAATTATCGGTTATGATAGTATTGATAAGTTTTGTGTGGAGTATTCTCATCAGAATACACGCCAAATCATGCAGTTTGCCCCATGTTGATTGTGCGTCCTGATGTCGCACAAAATGTATGTGAATAGGTTGATGGTGCAGTGACGATAGTGCATCCTCATGGCATATTTACAAGACTGACATTGCCGTCAGGCATTTGGGCCGATGTGCAAAAGGGTTGAGCGATAGTATTGCCATAGTGGATTCACTCTGATAGCAGTGTTGTAAGGAGCAGGGGATTTATGACCAAGCAGTATGACATCAAGGACATTGGTTTGGCCGAACAAGGCCGGAAACGAATGAATTGGGCCGAGAATGAAATGCCCGTGTTGCGCCAAATTCGCGAGCGCTTCAAAAAAGAACAACCCTTCAAAGGTTTACGTGTGTCCGCATGTTTGCATGTTACCGCCGAGACAGCCAATTTGATGGCTACCCTCGCTGCAGGTGGTGCCGATGTGGTCATCGCCGCTTCGAACCCATTGTCAACCCAAGACGACATTGCTGCTACGTTGGTTGCCCACGAAGAAATCCCAGTCTACGCCATCAAAGGCGAAGACAATCAGACATACTACCGCCACCTTGAAGCCGCCTTGGCCCACAACCCCCACATCACCCAAGATGATGGTGCGGACTTGGTGTCGGGCATTCTCAAAAATCGCCGTGACCTCATCCCCCATATGATCGGGAGCACCGAAGAAACCACCACGGGTGTGATTCGTTTGCGCGCAATGGCCGCCGATGGGGTATTGCCGTTCCCCGTTATTGCCGTTAACGACAGCGACACCAAGCATTTGTTTGACAACCGCTACGGCACTGGCCAAAGCACCCTCGACGGCATCATCCGCGCCACCAATGTGTTGTTGGCTGGCAAGACCTTCGTCGTCGCCGGCTACGGCTACTGCTCACGCGGTATCGCCGAACGTGCTCGTGGCATGGGCGCTTGGGTCATTGTGACCGAAGTCGACGCCGTCAAAGCACTCGAAGCCGCCATGGATGGCTTCCGTGTAATGCCGATGGTTGAAGCCGTCGCGCAAGCCGACTTTGTAGTAACAGCCACCGGCAACAAGCACGTGCTTGACGCCGAGCACTTTGCCGTCATGAAGGACGGGTGTATCGTCGCAAACAGTGGTCACTTCAATGTCGAAATTAACCTCGACGCCATCGAAGCCATTACCGTCGAAAAACGCCAACCCCGCCCATTCATAGATCAATACATCTTGGCCGGCGGTCGCCGCATCAATGTGCTCGGCGAAGGTCGCTTGATTAATTTGGCCAGCGCCGAAGGTCACCCCAGTGCCGTGATGGATATGTCGTTTGCCAACCAAGCCTTGGCAACTGAATATCTTATCAAGCACCAAGGTAAGTTGTCAGCTGCAGTGCACGCATTGCCAAAAGCTGTCGATGCCGAAATCGCCGCCCTCAAATTGCGCGCCATGGGCATCAACTATGACATGTTGTCGAGCGCTCAAGTCAAATATCTCGGCTCCTGGGAAGAAGGCACCTAATTCGGGTTTTCTGTGGTGGGGGCGCTACCGCCCCCACTGCGTGATTATTGTTCCATGATGGCGGATATGCCTGATGGTACTGGGTTTTTATGAGCAAATAAAAACACGGCGCACCGCTAGATATGGTTTAGGTAAGGAATAGGCATGGCAACGAATTTTATGAAGTCGCCCTCATTGCTGTTCACCTCTGAATCGGTGACCGAGGGTCATCCAGACAAGTTGTGTGACCAGGTCTCTGACGCGGTACTTGATGCGTTTTTGCGTATCGATCCCCGCGCCCGAGTAGCCTGCGAAACAGCAACCACCACTGGTCTCGTCGTAGTGATGGGCGAAGTGACCGTCGACGGCTATGTCGATGTCCAAGAGCTCGTTCGTCAAACGGTACGCGAAATCGGTTATACCGGCGGCAAGTTCTACTTTGATGCCGATAGCTGTGGCGTCGTGGTGGCCTTGCACGGGCAATCTCCTGACATCGCCATGGGCGTCGATCAATCCCTCGAATCCAAAAACGGCGAAATGAGCGATGCCGAAGTCGAAGCCGTCGGGGCTGGTGACCAAGGGATGATGATCGGCTTTGCCTGTAACGAAACCCCCGAATTAATGCCGTTGACCATCAGCTTGTCCCACCGCTTGACCCGTGAATTGGCGGTGGCCCGCAAAAGCGGCCTGATGCCCTTCCTCGGACCAGATGGCAAGAGCCAAGTCACCGTCGAATACGCCCACGGCAAGCCGGTGCGGATTCACACGGTGGTTGTCAGCACGCAACACACTGCCGACATCGCACAGGGCGACCTGCGCGAAAGTGTCCAAGAACAAATCCTCGCCAAAGTATTGCCGGCCCACTTGATGGAAAAGCACCCCACCGTGCACATCAATCCCACCGGGCAATTCATCGTTGGTGGTCCTCACGGTGATGCCGGCTTGACCGGCCGCAAAATCATCGTCGACACCTACGGTGGCGTGGCCCGCCACGGCGGTGGTGCATTCTCGGGCAAAGATCCGACCAAGGTCGATCGCAGTGCCGCCTATGCCGCTCGCTATGTCGCCAAAAACGTCGTCGCCGCTGGGTTGGCTGACCGCTTCGAAGTGCAATTGTCGTATGCCATCGGCGTGGCTCGCCCGGTATCGATTAGCATCGAAAGTTTTGGTACCGCCAAAATCGACGAAGTCAAACTCGCCAAGTTGATTGACGAAATGTTTGACTTGCGCCCAGGTGCTATCATCCGCGACCTCAAGTTGCGCCGCCCGATTTATCGCCAAACCGCCGCCTATGGTCACTTTGGGCGCACCGACATCGATTTGCCGTGGGAAGCCACCGACAAAGCCGATGCCCTGCGCCGCGCTGCTGGCCTGTAAGCATTCTGGTTGTGTTCCTCTGCGCTGGGCATCTAGCGCAGAGGATTTTTTTGGAATTCGTAGATCTACCCCGCACAATGCGCGAAAGGAATCGCTGATGACGATGCCGCTACTCGATGTCCGTCCTGGCTTGACCGACAAAATCGTCTTGGTGACCGGCGGTCTGGGGGGGATTGGCCGCGCCTGTATTGCCGCCTTGCTGGCCCATGGTGCCCGCGTCGCCTTTACCTACGCCGACCGCCGCGAATCTGCCGAAGCCGCCGAGGCACTCGTCGCCACCAATCCTACGCATTTATCGGCACATCCCTTGGATTTGCGTGCGTTTGCGTCAATCCAAGCCTGTATGGCCCAGGTGTTGGCACGCTGGTCCCACATCAACATCCTTATCAACAACGCCGCCGTCGGCTCTGCCACCGTTACCAGCTATGCCGACGACACCTACACCCAAGACTCGGCCATGCTCACCATCAATGCCGACGGTAGCCTCAAAGTCTGTCAACTTTTTTTGGCGGCAGCCCAAGATACATTGCACACCATACCCCGCAAAATCATCAACTTTAGTTCGGTGGGTGGTGGCATCCAAAACTTCCCCGGTTTTCGGCTGTCTGACGGTATGAGCAAGGCTGCAGTCGCCTTTATGACCCAGCAATTAGCCGCCGAATTAACCCACACCCTGGTTGATGTGTTTGCGATTTGCCCCGGCGCCACCAACACCCCCATGTTCCAAGCCAGCACCCTCAACGGCATGAGCGCTGAGCAACAGCACGAATTCACCGCCTCGTTGCCCAAAGGTCGTTTGATTGAGCCCGTCGATATCGCCAATATTGTGCTCTTTTTGGCATCAGATTATTCGACCCCCATGCATGGTGCCGTCATCGATGCCTCGATGGGGTTGGGGGTGCGTCCCGGCTTGATTACCGAGCGAGGTCACTAATCATGGAATTCAAAAATCTCACCGGCGTCGATATCACCACCATCCACGCCGCCTTTGTCGATGCGTTTGCACAATACGCCGTGCCTATGACGTTATCGGTGACCGACCTCGCCAGCATGATGCAGCTCCGCAGTTATGCGGCCGAGCATTCGTTGGGCTGTTTTGTGGATAGGCAATTGGTGGGCTTCGTGTTGGTGGGCGTGCGTCAGGTGCAAGGCGTGTGGCGGGCATACGATGTGGCTACCGGTGTGATTGGCGCCTACCAGAATCAAAAAATCGCCACCCAGATGCTCGCCCAACTGACGCCACGCTTGACTGCCGCCGGCATGGCCACCTTCCAACTCGAAGTGCTGGTGCAAAACGAGGCAGCCCAAGCGCTCTATCGCAAGCAGGGCTTTCAGGTCACCCGTCGCCTTTGTTGTTATCAAAAAACGTGGGGGCACAGCGGTGAATTGGTAGCGCACTCATCGCCATCTGCATCGCTTACCGCTCTGATTGATGTCGACGAAGTGCAGTTTGGGTCATTCGTGCCGAGCTGGCAAAATGCTTTGGCAACGTATCGGATTGACCCTGACCAATACCATCTCGAAACAATCGTTACTGGCGATGAATTGCTGGCCTACGGCATCATCCAGCGCCAAACATATACCATTTTGCAATTGGGCATTGCGCCCCACTTGCGTACCCCTGCGTTGCTTGATACGCTCCTCGCCCGCCTCGCCCAGGTGGTGGCGGCACCACGATTGCGGATTTTGAATCTCGAAGCAGATTCGTGGCTCGATCAGCAATTCCAGGCCTTGGGGTGGGAGAACATGGTCAATCAATACGAAATGGCAATCATCTGCGCCGGGTGATATCTCGGCTATTGAGGCGATTGGTACCCAAATGCCTGCAGGTCGCTGAATTGGACAGCGCCGTGGCTGCTATAGAAAAACAATCGTTGCCCCTGTAGCGCCGGCAAGCGATTTATCAGGCAGCGCTGACCGCCCACACAGACGTCGATGATGTCGTCCATGATGACCACTTCCAATATGAATGGCTGGCTCAGCTCAACGCCATCTAGATATTCGTTGTGAAGCATGACGGTGGCGACGCCACTATCAAACTCCAACAAGTAAGTGTTGACGAAGTCAATATCGCCCTTGATCCCTACCCCAAAGCGCCCGTATGTACTGGGAGGGGTAATCATGCAACGCAGATAATTGTGGGTAGTGACGCCGTCCACTGCCACCACCGTAAATTCACTTTGTCCGTCAAGACGAATCGAGTCAGCGCTGATTGTGACACCTGCCGTCAAGGCCGTGATGGTGAGGGTGAGGGGTGTGGGGAAGTGGCTAACGAGTTCCGGCGGGAAGCAGGTGCCGAGGCTGCCATCGGGCAGTTGCACCAGCTCTCGGAACACCGCATTGCCGCCCCAGCGCATCTGCCCGTTATCGTCCTGATTGGCACGTGGTCCCGCCCATCCCACCCCGATACGACGATTATCGCCAAAGGGGGCGGTTTTCATTACTGCACAAAACTGACTGTCGAGCATGTCAATCCGCGGGTGTAGCCACGGACCATTCTGGGTACGAGCGATGCGGTAGTGGGTGCGTAGTCCCATCCCAAACACCAAGTAATACCAGTCATTCCAGCCAAACAGATCGGCACACTCGGGCACACTGGCGCCTTTGGTGTGAGTGCCGGGGGTGAGCAATGGACGCGCCACCTGCCACTCCCACAAATCGTTAGAGGTTAATTCGAGCAAACAGCCTCCCCGTTCGGGCAACGCATAATCGAGTTGTTTGCTCGACACCAGCATGTGGAATTGGTGTTGGTCATCTTGGTAGACAAACGGGTCTCGGTAATCGTTGCGGTGATAATTGGGTGGTGGCACTGCAAATGGATTGGGTGTTGTTTTGTGGAATGTGTTGCCGTCGCTACTCACTGCGTGCCCGAGATGTTGACTCCAATCGGGTTTGCGCGTGGCATAAAAGGCATGAAATGTGCCGTCATGAAAAAAAACCGACCCCGTACAAATTGACCCTTCCCAATCAGCGTCAATGGCTAATGCCAAGGGATGGTGTTGCCAATTGATGAGGTCGCGGCTGGTGGTGTGGGCCCATTGGTGGCCACCGAGACCGCCAAGTCCTTGGTGATGCCCTTCATCAAGCAGGTAGTAGAGATGAAAGATTCCGTCATGCCAGAAGGGCATACAGTCTCCGAGAAAAAAATCGCCGTCGGGTTTGGCGTAATACATGACTGATGTCCTCTATTGATGTCTTGCGTGTGTATTGATTTATCCGTCATTATAAGTGGAGTCGCAGCCTTCGTTTGGTGCGGCAAGAATCGTGGCGTTTGTTTGAGCGTATTGTCGACATATTCACCGCGACGCCCGTATAGTTTTTTTGGTATAGTGATACTGGAAATTGTGATAATGTAAGGAGTTGACGATGGAACGTGCGAATGCATTTGATTTTATTGGGCCGAAAACATTAATTGGTCCCGAGCTCAAGGTCGGTGATAAGGCTCCGGCGTTTGTGTTGCTCGGTCAAGACCTCAAAGACCTCGATAGTGCCACGTTGGCAGGCAAGCCCATGTTGATTAGCGTCGTGCCTTCGGTTGACACTGGTGTCTGTGATTTGCAGACCAAGCGTTTCAACGAAGAAGCCGGCGCCCACGGTGACAAAATTGCCTTTTTGACCGTGAGTGCTGATTTGCCATTTGCATTGCGGCGATACTGTGGGGCCAACGACATCAAAAACATCGTGGTTGCCACCGATCATCGCACCATGGCATTTGGGTCTGCATACGGCACATACGTGAAAGAAATCCGCCTCGAAAGCCGCGCTGTTTTTGTGGTAGATGCCAAGGGGATTATTCGCTATGTTGAATATGTCCCCGTGGCTGGCCAACACCCCAACTATGATGCTGCCTTAGCAGTGCTCAAATCGTTGGTGTAATTCGTCAGTCAACATTGGTTGGTAATTGGGGCAGGTGATGCGTCAGGTGTCACCTGTCCCTTGGTATAATCACGGCAACGAACCTGCCTGCGAAAGGAATCTTCATGTCACTCAATCACGTCTGGCCGTTGAAGGCTACGATTGCAGCGAACGGTCATTTGACCATTGCTGGCCACGATGTGGTCGATTTGGCCGATCAGTACGACACACCGTTGTATCTTTTTGACGAGGCCACGATCCGTGATATGTGTCAAGCCTATATCCGCGCTTGTCATGCATGTGGTGCGGGAGATGCCATTGTCCATTATGCGGGGAAAGCGTTATTGACCACCGCGATTGCTAAGCTGGTCTATAACGAGGGGCTGGCGCTGGACGTGGTGTCGGGTGGCGAATTAGCCTTGGCGTTACACGCAGGTGTGCCGGCATCTCATATCCATCTCCATGGCAATGCCAAAACATCCCGTGAACTCGACGAAGCCTTGGCCGCAGGGATTGGCGCAATAGTCGTCGATAATCTCGACGAATTGGCGTTAGTAATTGCCAAAACCACCGGGC
Organism: Singulisphaera sp. GP187; assembly: GCA_943328915.2. GTDB lineage: Bacteria > Chloroflexota > Chloroflexia > Chloroflexales > Roseiflexaceae > UBA965. Next base: position 10,989 of record CALQBW020000002.1, read on the forward strand.
GCGCAACGCCGTTTCATATTCAAATCCGCGTCACGCCCGATATTGCCGCCGACACCCATCACCACATTCAAACCGGTCATTATGCGTCAAAGTTTGGCTTCCCACTCGAGGTCTTGCCACAGGTAGGGGCGATGCTCCGGGCGGCCAAAGGGGTGCGCTTGACGGCGATTCATGCCCATCTCGGCTCCCAGATTTTTGATGCGCATACCCATGTGGCTGCGGTCGATGTATTGCTTGACCAGGTTGCCTTGCTTCAGCGCCAATACGGCATTACGATTGAAGCACTCAACATAGGCGGTGGCCTAGCCGTGGCATATGTCGCAGCGCAACAGCCACCGGACATTACCCAGGCAGTGGCGGCAATTTGGCAACAAGTCGTCGCAGGGTGCGCACGACATGGTCTCAGTCGGTTGCGCCTCGAGCTCGAACCTGGGCGCTCTATTGTGGCGCGGGCAGGGGTTGCAGTCTATCGGGTGATTGCTGGTAAGCCGGTACGTGATTTGCCACGCTGGGTGCATGTCGATGGCGGTATGGCCGACAACATTCGTCCTTCATTGTATGGCGCCAAATATACAGCCTTGATCGCCAATCGTGCTGCGGCGGCGGCAGATGAAGTCGTCAATGTGGCAGGGCGATATTGCGAGTCAGGTGACGTGTTGTTACATGATACGGCGCTCGCATCTCCACAAGTGGGCGATTTGGTTGCGCTTGCAACCGCCGGAGCGTATACCGTGAGTATGGCCAGCAACTACAATTTGGTGCCACGACCAACCGTGTTGTTGCTCCGCGCTGGACACGTCCAAATAATGCGTCGCCGCGAAACGTATGCTGATATGTGGCGTCTCGATGGCTAAGGAGTGAAATTAGCGATGCAGCAACTTTTGGGCGTGTAATAACGTACCATTCGCACGACTGAGGAACCCGATAAAAAGAGATTAATTTTAAAGATGTTTAGGTATCATGCGGGATGTAACACAAATTTGAAAGAAAGGAATTGCAATGAGTAATCAACCTGGTTCTGCATTTTGGAATTGTCCGCAGTGTGGTGGCATGGGGTCGGTGCTTGATAGTCGCTGTCCACAATGTGGTACGGTACGTCCCATTAATCCCACCACCACTGTTGCGCCCACCACTTCAATGGTAGTTCCTCCCACCATTCATTTGCCTACTATCACGTCGTTTAGTTCTATCGCTGGGCAATCAGTCCAAAATACGCAACCTCCCGTCACGACTTTTGTGCAACCCCAATCATTTGCCGGCGGCGGTAAACCTCGCAGTCGAATGATTGCGGCGATGTTGGGAATCTTCCTCGGTTTTTTCGGGGCGCAGTATTTCTATATGGGGCGGCGTCCTTTGGGGTTTTTGAGTTTGGCATTATGCTGGACCGGCTTCCCCGCAACAGTAGGCTTAATGGAAGGATTGCGCATGCTGGTGATTGACGACAATCAATTTGCGCGTGAATGTGTCGGTTAGCATTAATTGGTCGGGTTGCGACGCTGTAACGCGACTGGCTACTCGCAATTGACCTGGGTACAAAGAAAATGTGTTTTATCAACCATACATTCGGCTGGAAGTATGGTCTTTATAGTAAATGGAAAACTTCTTCAAGTGTGGTAAGTGACGTATCAGCAGACCCACTGGCGAGTGTTTCAAAAAATGGTGCCATTGAAGCTTGCCAGCGAGCGTTGACTTCTTCGTTTTGCATGCCGGCTACAGCAGCCGCAAAATCAGGCGTTTCGACGTACCCTACCAACATTCCATCACTATGCAAAAAAAGCGAATAGTTGTGCCAACCATTGCGTGATAATGCAGCGCGCATGTCGTCCCAGACGTGTTGGTGGCGCAGTTTGTATTCTGCGAGCATGTCGGATCGTACTTTGAGCAAAAAACAGACTCGTTGCATGATTTACCTCATGGATAAAAACGAATGCCGGTATCGTACCACGAAGCGGTTGAAATGTCGTGCCTTTTCAACAAAAAAGTACATACAACGGCCAAAAATATGCTATATTTCTGACAACAAATAAATTGTCCAACCTGATAAAGTAAATGGATTGCGATGAATACAGAATTGCGATTGGCTGAAGAGGCAAAATCAACAGAACACCAAATAATGGCCCGCATGCGCCGTGCAGGACGAGGGAGTGTCTGGAGCGCGGCACAATTCCGGGGCTTGGCACAACGTAATGCCCTCGATCAAGCGTTGAATCGCATGTACCGCAAAGGCCTGATTCGCCGAATCAGCCATGGATTATACGTGTACCCGCAATTTCACACGATGCTCGGAGAAGTTACCGCCACCGTTGCAGCGGTTTTGCATGCAATCGATATGACTGAAGAAATACCATTGGTGCCGAGTGGCGAATATGCGTGTTTTTTGTTGGGGATCCGTCGTGATATGCCCAGCGAAATAGCAATGCTCAGCGCAACGACAACCCGCGATATCGAATTACCTACGGTACGGTTGCGCATTCGCAAAACCGCACCACGCTATTTGGCTGGGGCTGGGCGCTTAAGTGGGGTGCTTATTCAAGCATGGCGTCATTTGGGTTCAAAAAATATTGATGATGTCCATATTGCTATGCTCCGCCAACAGATTCCTGCCGTGAGCCGCCAAACGCTGCAACCCGACGAAGGACTCGCCCCAGCCTGGATGCATGCGCACCTGAGACAGTTGTATCCATCTGGAACATAAGCGTTATTGTCAGGAATTCGCTAACCGAAACACCCAAATGAGTGTTACGGTACCGAAAAATTAGAAAATCACACCGGTGTAATGGTTAATGTCAACGTGTCGTGAACCAACGCTTGCCAGCCACTCGGGATGACGGTGGTCGCATCGAGTTGGGTAATCACCGCCGGCCCGACGATCACCTCATGAGGGACGAGGTGTTCGCGTTGATGAATTGCCGTCATTACTGCGGTGGTATCGTCATTGGGGTATGCCAATACCGAGGCGACTGAAGTGCATCGCGTCTCGCGGGTTGATATTTGTGTGGTAGGTAGTGGTGTGGTAGCGTTTGCCATGGAATGGCGCAGCATGGCAATTTCGATGGCTCGCGTCAGGTTGGCGTGACCATAGCGTTGCTGATGAAGTTCATGAAACCGTTGTTGGCTACGGTGCAATGTCGACTCATCAATCTGTGGGGTGCCAATGGAGTTGGTCAGTAATGGCACATCAAGCTCAAATGCTTGGCCACGGTAACGCATCGCAAGATAAATAGAATGCCCAAAGGATTCGGGACGTTCGCCATCGCTGAGCAGCGCAGCAGTCAATTCTATCGTGGTCTCGGCAATACGTTGGTTGAGTTGGGCTGCTCGTAGTTGCATGAATTCAATTTGGAGCGTACGGGTGGTGCTCCGGGTCACCGCCGCACTCAACATCCCTAGCGCCGACAATACCCCGGGGTACCGTGGGATGATGACTCGAGTCATTCCTAGTTCTTGGGCAAGATGGACGGCGTGGAGCGGTCCTGCCCCCCCAAAGGCTACCAATCCAAAATCACGTGGGTTGTACCCACGCTCTACCGAAATCGTACGCACCGCCCGCGCCATGGCGGCATTGATTACACGGATAGATCCTAACGCTGCCTGGATGGTGTCAGTGTTGATGCGCTGCGCCACGTCGAACAATGCCGATGCTGCCCGCTTGGTATTGAGGGTCATCGCGCCACCCAAAAACGCATCGCTACGTAATCGACCGAGCACCAAATTGGCATCAGTAATTGTCGCGATGGTGCCGTTGCCGTAGCAGGCCGGCCCTGGTATGGCGCCTGCACTCTGCGGCCCGACCCGCAACGCACCGCCCGCGTCGCGCCGAATCAGGGAGCCACCGCCAGCACCAACGGTATGGATGTCAAGACTCGGCAATCGTACGGGCAATTCCCCTACTGCTGATCCACTGCTCCGTGGCAAACCACCGTCGCACAATGCGACATCTGTCGAAGTGCCCCCCATGTCAAACGAAATGATTTGGCGAATATTGATTTGCGTCGCCACGGCATATGCCCCAACAACGCCACCTGCGGGACCAGAAAGCGTTGTACGGGCCGGTAAGGCTTGCGCAGTGGCGACGCCCATGCTCCCTCCATCAGATGCCATGATGCGTAAACGGGTTTGGTCGGGCAAATGCGTCGCCAAATAGTGCAGATAATGAGACATAATTGGTGCCACATAGGCATTCACGACGGTAGTTGACGTGCGCTCGTATTCACGGGCTTCGTTGACGATTTGATGTGACAGCGAAATCTGCCAATTGGGGTTGTGTGCTCGCAAAATGTCGCCAATACGGGCTTCGTGGGTAGGATTGGCATACGCATGCAACAAGCAGACTGCAATCGATTGCACATCGTGTGCTTCGAGCAACGGGAACAACGCTTCTACATCTGCATCGACAAGTGGAGTAATTATCTGTTGGTCGAATGTGGTGCGTTCATTTACTTCCAGGCGCAATGCATCCGGGACGAGTGGCGCAGGCCGAGTTTGGTCCATATCATACAGCGAAGGCCGATCCCCACGTCCGATAATCAGGACATCACGGAATCCTGCGGTGGTAATCAATGCAGTGACCGCACCGCGCCGTTCGAGTAAGGCGTTGGTTGCAATGGTAGTGCCATGGATCAGGATTTCTGGAGCAGTATGAATCGCCACTTCTGCCAATAATGCAGTGCTCGGATTATGTGGTGTGCTCAGGCGCTTGGCGATGTGTAACACGCCGTCTATGATCATGACAAAATCAGTAAATGTGCCGCCGGTATCAACACCCATGCGTTGCATTAATTTATCCCTTATTTCCTGATTATTATGGTTCATTATACCAACATCGTTTTGGTGCAAATCGCAAAGTACGCTATCTTGGATTATCGGGATCGGCGTGCGCATATGGTATTATAAAAATCTACTATTGCCACAAAGGAATACCCAATGCAAAATTGGTCAGGTCACCACACCTTCAGTGCCGCCCGTATTCATCGTCCTACGTCGATTGCTGAATTACAACGTATTGTTGCGACCGCCACGCATTGTAAAGTGCTTGGTTCAGCACATTCATTCAACGATATTGCCGACACTGATGCTGATTTAATCATCCTTGATCAATTGACAACTCCGCCCGTGCTCGATATGACGACAGGGACGGTGACGGTTACCGGCGGGATGCGCTACGGCGAGCTCGCCTATTTTTTGGCAGACACACGCTGGGCCTTGCACAACATGGCGTCGCTCCCGCATATTTCGATCGCTGGCACCATCGCCACTGCCACCCATGGCTCGGGCGTGCGCCACGGCAATCTTGCGACTGCCGTCGTGGGGTTAGAGTATGTGTTGGCCGACGGCAGTCTGTTGTCAATTAGTCGGGCGAGTTACGGCGATGATTTTGCGGGCATGGTAGTGCATTTGGGGGCGTTAGGGGTGGTTACTCGGGTGACATTGCAATTAGTGCCACGGTTTGATATTCGCCAAGATATTTACCTCGGGCTTGACTTCACCACCGCCATGGCTAATTTCGATGCGATTATGAGTGCGAGTTATAGCGTCAGTCTGTTTACTGCCTGGCAAGGCGATACGATTGACCAGATTTGGCGCAAAAGTCTGCCCGTAGAAATTAATGACATGCCGGATACCTGGTATGGGGCGACCAGTGCGACACGCGAAATGCACCCCATGGCCAGTTATAATCCAGACCCCTGCACCAATCAGATGGGAGTGGTGGGTCCATGGCACTTACGCTTACCTCATTTTAAACTCGAATTTACACCCGGGATTGGTGATGAGCTACAAACGGAATATTTTGTTGATCGCAGTGACGCAGTGGCGGCACTCCAAGCGATCAAAGCAATCCAGCATTTGATCGCACCTATTTTGCATATTGCCGAGATCCGCACCATTGCTGCCGATGATTTGTGGTTGAGTATGCATTATCAGCGTGACAGTGTGGCGTTGCATTTCACATGGAAAAAAATTTGGCTGCAGGTGAATGCGGTATTGCCGCATATCGAAGCAGCGTTAGCTCCGTTTGCGCCGAGGGCGCATTGGGGCAAACTCTTTGCGTTGCCGGCAGCGCAGATTCAGGCAGGCTACCCGCGTATGGCAGATTTTGGGCGACTACGACGACAATTTGACCCCCACGAAAAATTTGTAAATACTTTTTTGAAGCGGTGCGGTTTTTAAAAACAAGCGAAATTCGAGCAGAAGCGTATTATCAGACATACTCTGCCAGATAGACAGTTTCTTTATTCAAAACTCACATCCGTAAATTGTTCGCTTTCAACCCAGCCCATTTTGATGGCAAATGCAATGATGTCGCTCCGGCGATGCACATTGCATTTTTGCATGATGTTGTCCATGTGGTGTTTGACCGTATGGTGGCTCATGCCGAGGATGGTTGCAATTTGCTTGTTGCTCATCCCACGGGCAAGACAGATGACAACGTCAAGCTCGCGTTTACTGAGCATATGCGGACGTTGGCGTTTTTGTTGGGCGCGTTTGTTGAGAATTGCATAGTAGGCTTCGAGATTATCAGCGGCCGGGCGTGATTGTCGCAATTCGCCCACTTGTTGACGTAAGCGGTGGGCCAACACTGCCATATCGCGCGCATTGATGGACGGAGGGATAATATAACTTACCCCGTAGGCTGTAGCCAATGCCCGTTGATTCGTTGTTAGATTGCCAATGATGGCTGATGCAATGTTTGGGGCATATTGTTGCAACATGCCACATAATGAAATTCCATTTATCCCCGGTAATTGATGTTCGATAACTACCGCATGTGGGGTGGTTTGTTGCACAAATTGCAAAGCACAACTGGCATGAGCAGTGGTGCCGATTACACGCCAGCCTTCGACGCGCTTAATCAGCGCATCGATACCTGCGACGACTAATGGTTGACTGTGGACGATCAGTAAATGGAAAACATGCATAAATCCTCCTGCGTGAGAAGTATGGATGGATCCGAAAGAATATGCGCCGTATGTTTTTTAAAAAACTAGCCGATGCTCCCTGGTAATAACCCCATGGGTAATGGTTCTGGGCGTTCGCAGGCGTATCGTGGTTCGATATGGCGTTGGTTGCTCGCTGCATCGTGAATGGCGTGCATCAACTCGAGGACATGTAGCGTTAATTCTCCGGACGCACGGTGTGGTCGGTTGTGGCGCACGGCATTGGCAATATCGGCAACCCCTACTCCACGACTATTGTCCGCGTAACCGTGGGTCAACGGCATATCGTGCCACTCCGTGTCACCAACGCGCCGGACTTTAACCGGACCTCCAAAGGTATTAGGGTCGGGGACGAGGATGCTCCCGTGTGAGCCGTAAATTTCGATGTTGGGCATATGGTGGAAGTGCACATCGAAGCTGGTCACCAACGTCGCGATCGGCCCACTGGTAAAATCGAGTACACCGACGACGTGGGTCGGTACTTCAACATTGATGGTCTGGCCGTATTTGGGTTGACTGGTGATCGTACGGGTGGTGCGAGTCATGCGTGTAGTGCCACTTACGCGTTGCACGCCACCAAGGAGCGTAATTAACGCGGTGAGGTAATAGGGCCCCATATCAAACATCGGCCCGCCGCCGATTTGATAATAGAAATCAGGGTTGGGGTGCCATGACTCGTGACCAGGGCAGAGCATAAATGCACTTGCTGCGACTGGCGTGCCAATCCAACCATCGTCGATGAGCTTACGGCAGGTTTGTATGCCAGCACCGAGAAATGTGTCAGGAGCACCGCCGACGCGGACTCCTTTGGCGGCAGCAGCATCGACGAGTGCGCGCCCATCGACCAAACTAATCGTTAAGGGCTTTTCATTGTAGACATGCTTGCCAGCAGCTACGGCTTGGAAGGCCACTTCGGCATGTGCAGCTGGGATGGTCAAATTAATGATGATGTCGATATCTGGTGACGCGAGGAGTTCGGCCACACTCATTGCAGTAATGCCGTATTCGGCAGCCCGCGCTTGGGCGCTGGCGGGATTGAGGTCTGCACATGCGACAATCGAATAGTCGTTGAAGCGCGGGGCGTTTTTGAGATAAATACCGCTAATCGTGCCACAGCCGATAATGCCAGCACGCAAAGGTGACGTGGTCATTGGTTGCTCCATTGTTGAAAAGGTGTTGGCACATTATACCGTAATTAATGAAGATTAATCAATATACAATAACCGTTTGGTCAAGGTTTTGGACATAATTCTTGCGCTAATGAACCGCAATTCGGCCTTATTTTGCGAAGCGCGTGAAATGATTGGTTTCTTCTGGTGTTGACTAGCAGTAAAATAATGAACAGTTGATTATTTGCCGTTAATCTATCGGAAAACCAACCGTTTTGCGTTGATACAGCGGTCAGAGCATAGTAGAATAGAACAAGTATCGGTGTGGGGAGTAATGCATGAATGGTGGAGTACGGCAACAAAACAACATTGTGTTGATTGGTCTGAGCGGCTCGGGCAAATCAACAGTGGGGCGCTATTTGGCGACACGCCTCAATTATCCGTTGTTTGACACCGATGCCGTTATTGAATCCGAAACGGGTCAGAATGCAGCAGATATTTTTGCGAGTCGCGGTGAAGTGGCTTTTCGGGCAATCGAAAGCCACGTGCTCCGTTGCGCATTGGAGAAAACAGCAACAGTGATTGCCACTGGTGGTGGAATAGTGACGGTGCCGGCAAACTGTGAACTCATTCGTGACAAGGCATTTGTGGTGTGGTTGGATGCGACAAGTAGTGCCATTATTGCGCGGGTCGCAAACCACCGTCAACCTCGGCCGTTACTCCAAGGTGATAACCCACAAGCGCGCCTCGAACAGATGCGCCAAAATCGTGCGAGTCTCTATCGCGCAATTGCTGATTTGCATATTTTGACCGATGGGATTCATGCAAGTGCCGTGGCAGCCCGTATTGCCATGTTATTGCCCGCCCTGCATTTTGCTCCACAGGAGGGTCACCATGAATGACATCCTATACGTAACTGCTGGGCTTGGCTACCCCGTTATTGTGGCAGCAGATTGTTGGCAACAATTGCCCATGTATCTTAAACAACTCGGCTTGAGTGGCCGTGTCCATATTGTTTCGGATCAACATTTGCAAATTATTGCGAAAGCACTCCAAGAAATGTGTGGAGAGCGGAGTACGCTTTTGCTGTTGCCGGGTGGTGAATCAAGTAAAGATAGTGCGACGTTGATGACTATCTATGACCATCTGCTCACGGCACGGGTCGAACGATCTGACATTGTCGTGGCATTCGGTGGTGGGGTGATTGGTGATGTTGCGGGCTATGCGGCAGCGACAATCGTGCGCGGCATTGCGTGTATTCAAATGCCAACGACATTGCTGGCGATGGTTGATAGCGCGGTCGGTGGCAAAACCGGTATCAATCATCCCTTGGGCAAAAACATGATTGGCGCGTTCCATCAACCACGCTTGGTGTTGGCTGATGTGAATTTGCTCAATACATTGCCCGCCCGCGAACTTGCTGCGGGTTGGGCTGAAGCAATCAAACACGGGGTAATACGCGATGTCCAACTCTTTACCGACTTGGCAAATGCCGATCCGCTACGCGCGTTTTTTGATGCGGCCTTGGTACGCCGGGCGGTAAGTGTCAAAGTTGATGTGGTGAATATCGACGAACGCGAGCAAGCGGAACGCATGTTGCTGAATTACGGCCACACGGTAGGGCATGCCCTCGAACAACTGTTAGGGTATGGCGTGTTGCTCCATGGCGAAGCAATTGCGATTGGGATGCAGGTCGAAGCGCACCTCGCCTACACGCTTGGGTTGTGTGACGATCAGCTGATTACGCGCCAAACCGCCATCTTGCGCCGTTATGGGCTCCCGACCGAGATTCCGGGCGGTGTCGCTGTTGATCAGCTCATCGACGTGATGCATCGTGACAAAAAAGTCCAGGCAGGAGCGTTGCGATGGGCGTTACCACGCACCATTGGGCATGCTGAAATTACTCGCAATGTACCGGTTTCTACTGTCAAGAATCTATTGACGATGCTCATCCCAACGGGATAAAGTGATTTAATACAGTTTTTATAGAAATAATTGGCGTAATTCAAGATTCTTTGGTATAGTGACTATGGATAGAAAGAGGTGAGGTTATGCAATCTACACCATTTTCGGCAGATTCATCTATTGGCCAGATTTTGACTTTTTTGCAACGCAATGGTGAAGCAACCATACGCCAACTCGAAACCGAGTTGAGTGTGAGTACTACCGCTGTCCGCGAGCACTTGATTAACCTCGATGCACGTGGATACATTGCGACTCGCTTGATTCGCAATGGACGTGGCCGACCCCGGATAGTCTATTCATTGACAGAACAAGCCCGTGACGCATTCCCACGCAGTTACGACACGCTTGTCACCGTTTTGCTTGACGAAATAGCGCGTCAACAAGGCGAAGATGGGTTGACACAACTGCTTGACACCGTGAGTGAGCGTTTGGCGGATGGGTTCCAACGCAGTGGTAATGGCGATCTCGAAAGTCGGATGGGCAATGTCCAGAAGATGATGGAATCACGGGGGATTCCGGTAGAAGTACAACCTGATTCACATGGCTTTACTTTTTATGCCTGTCCATACCACGAAGTTGCGTTGGAGCACCCGGCCATTTGTGCGATGGAAAAGCACATGCTTGAGCAAATGTTGGGACACGCCATCCGTAGCGACACGTCTATTCGCAAAGGCTCAAGGGTCTGTAGTTTTTCCGTGGCTACGGGAGCAAATACAATTGCGCTCGTTGAATGATACGTCGGTACGATTTTCTCTATAATTTTATTAAGGAGTCAATGTTTCAATGGAATTGGTCATCAGAGACTTACATGCCAATATTGGCGATAAAGAAATCCTCAAGGGTGTCAATTTGACTGTTACCCCTGGCACGATTCATGCCATCATGGGACCGAACGGCAGTGGCAAAAGCACCCTTTCGAATACCATCATGGGGCATCCAGCATACACCGTTACGCAAGGCGAAGTATGGTACAAAGGCCAAAACGTGCTCGAGCTGCCTGTTGACGAACGCGCCAAATTGGGATTGTTTTTGGCATTCCAATACCCCGTTTCAATCCCAGGGGTGACAGTAGCCAACTTTTTGCGTGCGGCAATCAATGCTCACCGCTCAGTAGCAGGCAAAGATACCCGCGAAACTGCCATCCCAATGGCGCAATATCGCAAAGATATCCGTGAAAAAATGGCGGCACTTGGTGTCGACGATGGGTTTGCACGGCGCTACTTGAACGATGGTTTTAGTGGTGGCGAAAAGAAGCGCATCGAGATTTTGCAGATGTCGATGCTCAAACCATCGATGGCGATCATGGATGAAACGGACTCAGGACTTGATATCGACGCACTCAAAGTAGTATCACAAGGGGTCAATGCGTTGTTGAGCCAAAACCCCGAAATGGGTGTATTGGTGATTACCCACTATCAACGCTTGCTCAATTACATCAAACCGGACCGCGTTTCGGTCATGATGGAAGGGCGTATCGTACGCGAGGGTGGTCCAGAATTAGCCCTCGAGCTCGAAGAGCGTGGCTACGACTTCATCAGGGAGGAAGTGTTCGGCAATGGTAACTAAGCTCCCTGTGATTGCAGCGTTGACTGCGCAAGATATTTTAGTTGCCAGTGAACCCACCTGGCTCCAGCAATGGCGTCAAGCAGCATGGCAACATGTCAACGAAAGTGCAACTCCGCTGTGGCGTCGCACCGATTTGACGGCGTATGCGTTTGCTGACATGGAATTCACGGCGAATGCAAGTGCGTCTCAACTTGGGAGTGCCATCCCCGCAGGGGTAGTGGTCATGCCATTGAGCCAGGCAGTGCAAGAACATGGTGAGTTAGTCAAAGCGCATCTTGGCAGTGCAGTTGCATCCAATGCGAGCAAATATGCAGCGTTAAATGCGGCTACCTGGCGTGATGGCTGGTTTGTCTATGTCCCCAAAAATCACGAAGCGACACTCCCACTGCACCTGGTCCTAGGGTTTGGTGCAGCCAATACCATAGTGGCGCGAAATTTGATAGTGCTCGAACGGGGAGCACAATTGTCGCTCATCGAACAATTCGCAGGTGACGGCGGACCGTTTGCAGTGGTCGCGAGTGAACTCATCCTCGGCGATGGGGCGACTTTGAAGTATGTAAGCATGCAAACATGGGGTGCAAAAATCCATCACATGGGGCATCAAGTCGCTAAAGTCGGCAATGATGCAACGATTGTATGGACCGCGGTCAATACCGGTGCAGCCCATCAACATGTCGACGCCGAAACCAATCTGGTCGGCAATGGGTCGAGGGTTGATTGGATGGCAGCGACAGTTGCCGGTGATGGTCAACGCTTGTTGACCGCCCCGTGGTTACGCCACGTGGGTCGTGCAACGGAAGCCCATATGGACTTCAAGACGGTGGTCAAAGGGAGTGGCTATGCAACGTTTGACGGGATGATCAAAATCGAAGGTGGTAGTACCGATACGATAACTCGACTCGAAGAACATGCCCTTCATTTGTCCCCCCAAGCACGGAGTGATTCTATTCCTGGGCTCAAAATTGACACCAACAATGTGCAAAAAGCCGGCCACGCCTCTACAAGTGGCGAAGTCGACGATGAGCAGTTGTTTTATATGCAGGCACGTGGTATTCCCAAATTCGATGCGGTACATATGATTGTCATGGGCTTTTTTGAGTCTGTGCTTGATCGTATCCCGCTCGACACATTGCGTGAGCAAGTAACAGCAGATATCGCTGCTCGAATCTAGTCACGTGGCAAAGGCACGGTCATGATCAACGCACCGTTTGATGTGGCTACTACACGTAGCCAGTTCCCGATATTGCAGTTGCCCAGCGAGCGCCCGGTGGCGTTTCTTGATAGTGCCTCGTCGTCGCAAAAGCCTGAAGCGGTCATTTCAGCGTTGGCAAATTATTACCGTACGACGAATGCCAATGTCCATCGTGGCGTGTATCAGTTAAGCGAACAAGCGACGTTCGAATTCGAACGAGCACGCGGGCGCGTGGCATTATTTATCAATGCCTCCCACCATCGTGAAGTTATTTTCACACGGAATACGACCGAAGCCATTAACCTGGTGGCGCAAGCTTGGGGCGGCACCAATTTACATGCGGATGATGTGATTTTGTTGAGCCAAATGGAGCATCATTCCAACATTGTGCCATGGCAACTCATTGCGCAACGCACCGGAGCCGTGTTACGTGCCATTCCCATTGATGGCCAAGGCCGGTTAGTGCTGGACAACATTGACACCTTGCTCCAAGGCGTCAAAATGCTCGCAATCACCCATCAATCAAATGTGCTTGGGACAATAAACCCGGTTGCGGAGCTTGCCCGCAAAGCACATGCAGTGGGAGCATTGGTGTTGATAGATGGTGCCCAAAGTGTCCCGCACATGCCGGTAGATGTGCAGGCCTTGGACATCGATTTTTTGGCGTTTAGTGGTCACAAAATGCTAGGGCCGACGGGAGTGGGTGTGTTGTGGGGGCGCAAATCCTTGCTCGACGCCATGCCGCCCTTCCTCGGTGGTGGTTCGATGATCAAAACCGTCACCATCGAATCATCCACCTATGCCGACGTGCCGGCACGCTTCGAAGCAGGCACGCCGATGATTGGTGAAGCCATTGCGCTTGGCGCAGCAGTGACGTATTTGATGGATATTGGCATGGCAAATATTGCCACGTATGAACATCAGTTGAGTGGCTATTTGATTGAGCGACTCGACGAAGTCCATGATGTGACTTGGTATGGCCCACCGGCAGGGGCCGACCGAGGTGCCATGGCGGCGTTTAGTATGACGGGGATCCATCCCCACGACATCGCCCAAATCCTCGATAGTGAAGGGGTTGCCGTACGTGCGGGGCATCATTGTACCCAACCGCTGCATGTGGCACTCGATGTTCCCTCTTCGGTACGTGCTTCGTGTTATCTGTATACTGATACCGACGACATCGACCGACTGGTGCGCGGGCTGAGCAAAGTGAAGCAACTTTTCGGCTAGAAATTAGGGGATATCTATGAGTGACATGTACCGTGACTTGATTCTTGAGCATCATCGTTATCCCCATAATTTCGGGACCCTCGATCCACATGATGTTTCACAAGAAGAACACAACCCGCTGTGTGGTGACCGCATCCGCCTCGATTTGCGGATTGTCGACAACAAAATCGCAGAAGTCGCTTTTTCGGGCAAAGGGTGCGCTGTGAGTCAAGCTGCTGCCTCGATGCTTACTGATGAATTAATCGGTATGGACCTCGATAAAGTACGCGAGTATGGCAAGGCTGAGTTATTGGAGTTGATAGGATTACCCCTCGACAAAAATCCAGTGCGCCTCAAATGCGCACTGTTGTCATTAAAAGCACTGAAGGTCGGTGTTTATCGCTACCTCGGGCAACACATTACCCCGGATGAGTTGGATTAGCGCAGGAAGGAACGACAATGACTGTAGAAGCAAATGAGTTATCGTTTGATTACTCGAAATATGGATTCCGCCAAGAAGAAAACTACGTCTTTAAGTCAGGCAAAGGCCTGAGCGAATCTGTTGTCCGTGAATTGTCGATGATGAAGAACGAGCCGGAGTGGATGCTCAAGCGGCGTTTGCAAGCGTTGGCAATTTTTTATAGCAAGCCGACACCAATCGACGGTGCCTGGGGCAACCCCGATTTGCTGAACCTCGACTATGACGACATCCACTACTTCGTGCGAGCTGGCGACAAACCTGCCACCGATTGGGATGCCGTTCCCGAGGAAATCAAAAACACCTTTGAGCGCTTGGGTATCCCCGAAGCCGAACGGAAGTTCTTGGCCGGTGTCGGTGCCCAATACGAATCCGAAGTAGTCTATCATTCGCTTCGCGAAGAATGGTCAAAGTTGGGGGTCATATTCCTTGACACTGACTCTGCGCTGAAGGAACAACCCGAAATGTTCAAACAATATTTCGGTACTATTATCCCCTCTGCTGACAACAAATACGCTGCCTTGAACACAGCAGTTTGGTCGGGCGGGTCGTTCGTGTATGTTCCCAAGGGAGTACACGTTGACATTCCTTTGCAGGCCTACTTCCGTATCAATGCCGAGAACATGGGGCAATTTGAGCGTACCTTGATTATCATCGACGAAGGCGCGTCAGCGCACTACATCGAAGGGTGCACGGCGCCACAATATTCCACCAATTCGTTGCATTCAGCTGTCGTCGAGATTGTGGTCAAAAAAGGTGGTAAGTTCCGCTATACCACCATCCAAAACTGGTCGAACAATATTTTCAACTTGGTGACCAAGCGGGCTGTGGCTTTCGAAGACGCCAGCATGGAATGGGTCGACGGTAACATTGGCTCACGCTTGACCATGAAGTATCCTTCGGTCTATTTGATGGGCCGCGGTGCGCGTGGTGAAGTGTTGTCGGTCGCATATGCCGGCAAAGGTCAACACCAAGATGCCGGTGCCAAAATGGTGCACAACGCGCCCGATACCACCAGCGTCATCACCAACAAATCGGTGTCAAAGGGCGGTGGCAAAACCACCTATCGTGGTTTGGTCAAGGTACACCCCGGTGCGACTGGCGCCAAAATCAACGTGAACTGTGATGCCTTGATCCTCGACAATCTGTCGAAATCAGACACCATCCCGTATATTGAAGTCGAAGAAGCCAAAGTCACCTTGGCACACGAAGCCACGGTCGGACGGATTGGTGAAGAACAACTCTTTTATCTGATGAGCCGCGGGATTTCGCAAGCCGAAGCAATGTCGATGATTGTGTTGGGCTTCATGGAGCCATTTACGCGTGAATTACCGATGGAATATGCCGTCGAACTCAATCGCTTGATCCAGCTCGAAATGGAAGGCTCGGTCGGGTAATCATATCCACATGAAATCCCCCTAGCTCATCCACAATGGTGAGTCGGGGGGATTTCATTTTTTGGAGAGCCGTAGCAGGCAGCGGCTGCACGTACGGTAGAATGGTATTATATGAATTGGAGAGGCAGAGATGAGTGAATTTATGGTTGTGGCCGAGGTGGCACAATTGCCGGTCGGGGCTACATTGGCCGTCGCATATCTCGACCAAGAAGTCGGGTTGTTTAATGTGCGGGGGACGATTTATGCAATCGGCAATGTCTGTACCCACGCCTATGCCCAACTCCACGAAGGCTATGTTGACGACGATGATTGTACCGTCGATTGTCCGTTGCACGGCGCGCGATTTTCGTTGCAAACGGGGAATTATTACACGTTGCCGGCGGTGCGCAAAGTGGCTTGCTATATCGTGCAGATAGACGGCACCCAGATTTTGATTGCGCCAGCTAGTTAACATGGTAGTGTTGCATTGCCATAGCGAGATTGCCGTATGGGCACAACGTGCCTACCCCCTCGAGGTGGTCGGATTGTTGGTGGGGCGCCGCGTTGCGGATACCTGGGATGTCCATACGTTGGTGACGGCAATAAATTTGGCAACAACGCCCGAGACGCAGTTTATACTTGACCCAGCGACGTGGTTTTTGGCCGAACAGACCGCAGTGCAGGCGGGAATGTCGATTGTTGGGATTATCCATAGTCACCCGGACGCGCCGGCACGACCCTCGTCGCGCGATAGTGCGAGTGGCGATTCACTGGGCCGCGACCTTATTTTTTTAATCATTTCTACAACTAAAATCGGTGTGAAAGATCTGACCGCATGGCAATGGGATAGTCGTCAGTATCAAGAAATAGACGTGCAATGGACTTAACCCGCCACGAACAACAACGCTATGCCCGGCATATAAGCCTCCCAGAAGTGGGGATGGCTGGTCAGCTCCGCCTCAAAAACGCCCGGGTGTTGATTGTCGGTGCGGGAGGCTTAGGTTCGCCGGTCGCCCTGTATCTGGCGGCAGCTGGAGTTGGTCATATCGGGATTATCGATGATGATGTGGTGGATTTGACCAACCTGCAACGCCAAATCATCCATACCGATGCGGCTATTGGGCAACCCAAAGTGGCCTCTGCACAAGCTGGGATGCAGGGAATTAATCCATGCATTGATATAACCACATACGGTTACCGGCTGACAGCGGCGAATGTGTTGGGGCTAGTCACGCTTTACGATGTGGTGGTCGATGCGACTGATTCTTTTGCGACGCGCTATATCGTCAATGATGCGTGTGTGATATTGCAAAAACCAATGGTGTACGGAGCGATTTTTCGTTTTGAAGGACAAGTGAGCGTATTTGCGCCCCATTTAGGTGGGCCGTGTTACCGCTGCTTGTTCCCCGACCCGCCGCCGGCTGAGTTGGCGCCCAATTGCGCCGAAGCGGGGGTGTTCGGGGTGTTGCCGGGGGTGGTAGGGAGCGTGCAAGCCACCGAAGCACTCAAGGCCATCCTCGGGATTGGGTTGTCGCTGTGTGGTCGTTTGTGGCTCTATGATGCGCTGACCATGCAGGTTGACACATGGCAAATCGCACCAAATCCAGCGTGCCCGCGTTGTGGCACAAACCCCACATTAAACGGAATCATCGCTGTCGATGCGCTGTGTACTCCATTACTGAATGCAGATGAATGGAGTCCTATCCAACTCCAAGAACGCCTCGCCCAATCACCGGCACCGTTTGTGTTGGATGTACGTGAACCACATGAATTCGCGCTCAGTCATCTCGCTGGTGCGGTGCGGATAGGGGTGAATGAAGTAGCTACCCGGGTTGATGAATTACGCACAGTCGGGTCAATTATTGTCTATTGCCGCAGTGGGATGCGTAGCGCCCGCGCCCGTGAACTGCTCCGTCAACACGGGTTAACAGCCGTCAGCCTGGCGGGGGGGTTGTTAGCGTGGCGCCGTGACATCGCCCCGCAAATGCCAGTGGCATAGAGAAACGAGATGGTATGGATGCAACGCGATTCCGCGAAATAGCAACGCCGGCTGTGCACTGGAATTCCGCGGTGCGAGCCTTGTGGTACGACGGGCAGGGTGATTGGACGACGGCGCACGATCAAGTCCAAGATGACAACAGCGCTGATGGAGCGTGGGTGCATGCCTACTTGCACCGCGTCGAAGGGGATCAATTCAACGCGTCGTATTGGTATCGTCGGGCAGGGCGCACTTTGCCTGCAAAAACCCTTGCACTCCGTGATGAATGGACGCACTTGGTGCAGGCATTGGTAAAGGAGTAATTTATGCGAATTGCCGAAATCATTGAATCGAGTACGCAGTCGTTTGTCGCGGGCAGCTATGAATTACTGACGGCTCCTGCGTTTGGTGCTTTGGTGCAAGCGCATACGCGTGACCCACTGGTGTATGTGTATGCCGTGGTTTACGATATTCGTACGGTGAGTCGCGAGCCAGGAGGTCGGGCGATAGTACGGGGTAAAAGCTACACCGGTCAGGATTTATTTAACGAAGAAATTTATCGTGCCCACCCGGATTTATCCGAAATCCTCCAAACCGAATTTGCTGCCTGGGTGGTGGGGTACCGGCGTGACAATACAATCTACCACCGGATTCCGGCGGCACCGGCCCCCATACACTACAGTGTCGAAGTTTGTGATGAGGCGACGCTCCGCCAATTCGGGAGCCAAAGCGGTTATGCGCGGATGTTGCTTCACGCGAATCAAGTGCCGAGTGACGAATTATTGGCTGCATTGATCCGGGCAATTGCCGTGGCACATGCGCCTCTAGAACGTGAATATTTGGTGCGGATGGGGCGTGAGTTGGCATTGCTTCTGCGTGATGATTTCGAACGGTTGCGGCACATTTTGGCGCGTGTGTCCCCATAAAGGTGTGTTGGTTGCATCGTTCCCTGTGACTGTGCTATCATGACAATAACGGATATGGGGGACGTGGCGAAATGGCAGACGCGCAAGTCTTAGGAACTTGTGGAGCAATCCGTGAGGGTTCGACTCCCTCCGTCCCCACCAATACGCAAGCGTAGTACCGCATGGTACTGCGTTTTTTTGCATTCAATAGTAGAAGGATGTGACCATGCATTCCGATTTAATTAGCAAAATTGAAAAAGCCCGCCGCTATTCCCAACAACCCGAACGTATCGCCATCGATAGTTTGCATGCCACCTTTAACGGCGGCAATAACACCCATCAAATCACGATTATGGCGGGGGTGTGGCAGTGTGATTGTGAATTCTTTAAGGGACATGCAACCTGTGCGCATGTGATGGCCATGCAAAAAATCTTGGCGCCGATGTTGTCAGCGGCAGCGCGGGCAGCCACAAATCCACTTGATGCTGATAATTTAGTAGAGATGTTGGGGTAATCAGTATGACCCTCGTGATTGCGCATCGAGGTGCGTCGGCGTATGCCCCCGAAAACACCCTCAAGGCCTTTGATTTGGCTGCCGACCAAGGTGCCGACATGTGTGAACTCGACGTAATTGCGACGCACGATGGTGCGTTGGCGGTGTTCCATGATGACACGACGGGGCGGTGGGAGTCAGTTGACCGCGACGTGCGTTCCGTATCAATGGCCGATATGCAACGGCTTGACATCCGCAGTGAAAAAGTCCCACACCTCGCTGCCGTGCTTGATTTGGCGCGTGAACGGGGCATGCAACTCAATGTCGAGCTGAAGCACGCTGGTATTGCCCGTGAGGTGTTGGCGGCGATTCGCGACGCACGTATGCACGAAGCGGTGATTATTTCGTCGTTTGTAGGATTGGCGTTGCGTGAAGTGCGGGGGTTTGATGCCACGATCCGCATGGGGTATTTGATGGGGTCAGATACGTATAACCCGATTGTGCGCTTCCGTGAGGCCTATCCGCTGTTTGCCCTCAAGAGCCATGGCTGTCAGGCGTGGCACCCCTATGCCAAGTTACCACTCATTGATTGGGCGATTGCCCACACACAAAAAGCCGGGTATGCGGTAAACGTCTGGACGGTGAATGCAGAACAAGACATGCAAAAATTATTGGCGTTGAATGTGGCGGGGATTATTACCGACAAGCCCGATGTATTGAAAAAAATAATCACGCAGGGAGGGTAAGCCCCGCTGCGTTACGGTGGGATTTACGCACGGCGTTGCCGCATATGATCGTATAACGCCGCAGCGCCGAGCAAACCGATACGGTCGCCGAGTTGGGTGATTACCACTGGCACATCGCGGTAGACGGCGATGGCACGTTCGGCGATGACGATTTTGGCGCGTTCAACCAATTGTGGATTGTTGATGACGACGCCACCGCCCAAGACGATTTTGGCAGGGCTATAGAGGTGGAGCATATTGACCAATCCTGCACCAATCGCTTCACCTTCTTCATCCATCAGCCGTTGGGCCAATGCATCACCGGCGGAGGCCGCTTTGGCAATATCGTGGCCTTGGACCAGTTCAGGGGTCGTGAGTTGGTGTAATGCGCTGGCACTTGTTTGGCGCATAGCGGTAGCGGCACGGCGTGCAAACCCAGGTCCGGCCGCAGTGTCTTCCCATGACATACGTGTGTGCCAATCAATGATATGATGGCCCACTTCGCCTGCCGAGCCTTTGTGACCGAGGAGCAGGTGTCCGTCGGCGATGACACCGCCGCCGATGCCGGTGCTGACCGTGATGTAGACGAGGTCACGCAACCCTTGGCCAGCGCCAAATATCCATTCGCCGACGGCAGCCGCATTGGCATCATTACCGAGCTCAATGTCCAGCCCGGTGGCTTCTGCCAGCATGGCACGCAAGGGGGTGTTTTCGAAACCTTGGATATTTGGCATCGCAAAGACAAATCCCGCGACTGGATCGAGCGGTCCAGGGACGCCGATGCCGACACCGGCAAGGATGCCACCAGCAGGAAGTTGGCGTTGCACGGTCTGTATCAAGGAAACCATGCGGCCGAAAATTGCTTTTGGACCTTCTTCGACGATGGTGTTGACTTTGGTGTCGTAGTGAATCGTCCCGTTGGCATCGACAAGTCCAGCACGTAAATTGGTACCACCTAAATCAACGCCGATTGTATACCGCATAGCAACCCTTTCTTTATTCAAATTGCACTATATTCATCTACAGTGCGACAAATAATATTCTTGTGATATAATATTATAACGTTAATAATAAAATTACACGGATATATTGTATGAAATGTACCCATAGTGTACGTACCGATGTCGGTCGACATCGAGAACATAATGAAGATGATCATGGTGTCGGCGAAGGTGTCCAAGTCGCCTTACATGGTCATTTGTTTGTGGTTTGTGATGGGATGGGGGGGCATGAAGCAGGAGAAGTTGCAAGTCGCATTGCCGTGGAATCAATCTTGTCCGGATTTTATGGCGACGAATCAGATGACCGTTGCGCGGCACTAAGTTTGGCATTTGACTCAGCGAACGCAAAAATTTTCAATGAAGGCAACATGAGTGGTGTACCAATGGGCACCACCGGCGTGGCTGCCGCTATTCACCACGACGAGTGTATTATTGCCAATGTAGGTGACAGTCGTGCGTACCTCATTCGTAAAGGATCGCTACGACAGATTAGTCGTGATCATTCACTCATAAATGAACATATTGAGGCGGGGATAATTACGAACGCCGATGCTGAAAAAATGCTGTACAAACATGTGATAACGCGAGCATTGGGACATCAACCAGATGTAATTATTGATACATTTCGTTTTGCGGTATTGCCTGGCGATATCGTACTACTGACCTCGGACGGGTTATTAAACCATTTGAATGATGATGATATTTTGTCAATTTGTGTCAATCATTCGTTAGGAGATTGTGTCGAACGTTTGGTTGAACTCGCAAATGAACGTGGCGGGAATGACAATATTACGGTCATGATGACCCAGATTGAAACGGTTGATGGCACTTCTCCGATGCCGATTCCGATTGATGCGATGCCCGTTGTAGCGAGCGAATTTAACCAAGTACGACAACTACCAAGCCATTCGACTGGAGCGATGCAATTGATGATCGCTCCGCAAATCAGTTGGCAAGGTGCGGGGTTATCATTGGCGTTACTTTGTGTGATGATAGTGGTAATTGTAATGGGGTTGATGGGAATTTGGCCGTTTACATCGGCGTAAGCATCTGCTGGTAAATCTGTAAATATTGACGTGCCAAAGCTTGTTGCGTGTAGTGCTGTTGCACTCGCTGACGAGCCTTTTGACTATATTCGGCATAGATGGGTGGTTGGGCTGAGAGTTGAATGATTGAATGAGCAAGTGCTAACCGATCTCCTTCGGCATAGACAATCCCACCATCACCTATCACGTGGGGTATTTCGCCAGAATCACTGCCTACCACAGGCACTCCACAGGCCATGGCTTCGACCAGCACACGGCCGAACTGTTCCTTCCAATTGGCTGTGGTACGTGACGGAAGAACGAGCACGTCGAGCCCTTGCATGACTAAAGGCATGGTGTGGCTTGCTACCGGCGCGTGCCATTCAATCCGCGTGGTCACGCCAGTGTGAGCAGCGTGTATTTGAAGCGCTTCGGCATGCGTGCCAGTGCCTATGATGCGGAGCCTGATGTGTGGTGGAAGGATTGCGAGCGCGCTGATGAGGTCCTCAATGCCTTTTTCGGGGACCAGTCGACCCACATAGCCCACCGTGAAGGGCTGGCGGGCAATATGGGCATCAGGACGTGGCACAAAATACATCGGATCAACTCCGGTTTGGGCAATGATACTAAGTGGGCCATGGTAGCCATGATTTCTTATGATTGTGGCTGCTTCGTGCGAACAGGCCATGGCATGGGTTGCATGCATAAACGCATACCGTTCAAACCAGCGAAATGGTGGCGGGTAGGCACGCTCGATGTTGGCGTAATTATAAAAACACGTACGTGCGCCGACATGGTGAGCTGCGCGTATTGCTAGGAATGTAGCAAGATTGAAGGATTCCTCGTCTACATGCACAATATCGGGATGCAGTCGGCGTACCAATGTGCCAAACGTTGGATAGTAATGAACATGATGCCGGCCATTAAAGCGCATCGGCAAAATCTCGACTTGATAATTGGGGGTAGGACTTATTTCATATTCAAGGCGTTGGGCACGGGGTTCTTGCCAAAAGGCGGGGCTCGCTACAGTGAGTCGAATGCCTGGCAGGGCGGCCAGCGCGTCTGTTTTGCGGCGATACGCACTACTAAGCAAGGCTTTGGAGAGGATGAGGACGTGCATTATTACCCTCTTGTTGCAATCTGTGTATAGAATGCCGCTGTCTGCATCGCAGTAATGTCGTAACTAAAACGATGTGCGCGATGCATGCCAGCAGCCCTGAGTTGGTGGCGTTGGTTGGGGTCGTTGAGGAGTTGGGCGATTGCATCACGCCATGCGGCCTGGTTGGTTGGGTCAATGCTGATGGCTGCATCACCTACCACTTCGGGGAGACTGGTGCTATTACTGACAATTACCGGCGTGCCACAGGCCATCGCTTCGAGCGGTGGCAATCCAAATCCTTCGGCAAGAGATGGGTAGACAAAAATAGTCGCGGCACTATAATACGCCGGTCCATCGAACCGACTTACCGTAACCCGCTTGACACGTGCGCCAATCCCGAGATGGGCTATTTCATTGTCGATATCGGGGAAGAGGGTGGGATTGTTGCCCGCGGCTTGCCCGGCGAGGACCAGCCATGTATGGGCGCGGATGGGTGCTGGTAATGCGGCAAAGGCGTGTAAAAGCATGATGACATTTTTGCGTTCGTCGTAGCCGCCAACATAATAGATGTACGGTCCAACAATACCGTGTTGTGCGACGACGGCAATTGCATCTGCTTGCGGCGAATAGATGGGGTCAGCAGCGAGGTGGGTTACACTCATCCGCGCTGATGGGTAAGGGAGTATTTGGCTGGCTTGGTCTGCAACATGCTGTGAAATTGCAATGATTCCACTACTTCGGCGAGCTGCTGTGGTTACTAATGCAGTATAAAGACGCACGAACGGCGACCCACGGTAGGCGAGGCGCGTAATGGGGATGAGGTCCGGAATTGTGGTTATGACGGGGACTTTGGAGTAATATGGAGGAGCAAAATACGGGATATGGAGGAGATCTGCGCCGATAAGGGCTGCTGCGTGCGGGACTGCAATTTGTTCGAACCAAAGTTTCCCAAGGTTGCGTGAGCGTCCATCAAATGGCGTCGTCACACGATAGAGGCGTACGCCTTGCGGGACTGCTGGGGGTGAAGTGTATGCGGGGATAATAATAGTCAATTGGATTGCATCAATGCGCTGAATGGCATTGACCAATCCATGTAAATATTGGCCAACACCAACCGTTGCTTTATCCCAAAAATAGCCATTTAATGCGACGTGCAATGTCATGTTGGTATAATACCATAGCTGATTTACGTGTATCGTTGCCAATCTATGCACGACATGCGCCGATAGCGTTTCGAAAATAGGATTATGCAATGACAACAGGAGATATTAATGCCCATTGAATTTTGGCCAAAGACGCGGATCGGCTGGATTGCGGCACTCTCATTTGACCTGTTTGGAGTGTTGTATATCATCAATGGGTATATGCTCAAAATATCGGCCTCCTCATCGTGGTGGCTCGATTCGGTCTTGCCCTCCTACGGGATTGCACTGATGATGACGGTGGTGACGGCGAGTGTTGGGAGCGTGATTGCGTTGCTCTTGCGGCGCGATTCGGCATGGGCCGTATGGATAGCGACATTGCCGATCGTGGTTTGGGTAGCTGTGCGTTGCCTGATTTTTGTGCTGAATATACTTCATCTATGACATTGCCAGGTCGCACGGCGATGGTACAATATCAACATATTTATGAATACAAAGGAACATTTCAAATGGTAATGAATGTCGAACAAATAATGGCGGTTATTCCGCATCGCTATCCGTTTTTGTTGATTGACCGAATTATCGAGCTCGAGCCTGGGGTGCGGGCAGTGGCGCTGAAGCAAGTGACCATCAACGAGCCTTTCTTTCAAGGACACTTCCCTGATTACCCGATTATGCCGGGAGTGTTGATTATCGAAGCCCTCGCACAGACAGGTGCTGTTGCAGGGATGGTACTGCCCGAAAATCAAGGAAAAATTGCATTATTTGCCGGCATCGAAAGTGCCCGTTTTCGCAAACCAGTGGTACCCGGTGATACGCTGCGGCTTGAAGTAACGATTACCGCGATGAAACGGGGAATTGGCAAGGCGACCGCGATGGCCACCGTGGATGGGGCACTCGCATGTGAAGCACTGTTGACTTTCGCACTGGTAGCACGCACAAATTCCTAACCAAAAATCAATTCACAGAATTTATTTGATACTCAAGGTTACTTCGTGTATTATTAGGAGGTTGCCGGAGTGGCGGAATGGCAGACGCTACGGTCTTAAAAACCGTTGAGGGCAACCTCATACGGGTTCGACTCCCGTCTTCGGCACCAACCGTACCCCCTACCTACGTTTTTACGTGGTGGGGGTACTTTTTTGGTATTAGTCGGAGGTATTTCCCCAACTAAATTCAAACGTAAAGTGATATTCGTGGTGATTGAGCTGGTATGACGGAAGCGTGTCGACCATCAACCCAGTTCCCAACCCCCGCATCCCATGATCGAGAGTGAGGATGATTTCGGGGCGGGCATGGAGCTCGGGGGTAAATTTGGCCGCTTCCAAATCGGCATCGCGGTAATGGAGCGCATTAAAACCAAACAAGGCATCGCCACGAATGGTAAGGGTCTGGCCGGCGTTGTCGGACAAACTGAGCCAGCGTACGTCGCTTTTATGCCCGTTTTCTTGGGGCATGATATAAGGCGTGTATTGGTCAGTGACGCTGCTGTGGTATGTACCCACCATGCTACTCGCGTTGCGATCGCTATAGTTTTCGTGGGGACCACGGCCATACCAGGCAATCGCTTCAAAGGCGGGGTCGAGTTGCAGGGTAATCCCGATACGGGGCAAATCAACCAAATCAGGGGCGAGAATGACGTGCGTACTGATGCGTAAGCTGCCCGTGTCGGTCAAGGTGTAGGTGTGGGTGGTTTGGACGTCGTCCCAGTGCTCGCGCCCGGTGGCACCGGTACGTACTTCGATACAATGCGCACCTGTAGGAGTGACAATCGCTTGCACGGCAGTGACGCGGTATTGTAATTGGGTGAGCCCCACACTGCGCCAGAGTGGGAAGGCCTGCAAGCGCATCATGGCGAACATTTCTTGCAGGTGGTCGTTGTCGGTAGGGGCCCGCCACAGGTTGAGTTGTGGGCCGGCAATAATTGCTTGGCGCTGGTTGAATTCGCTCAACTCGCCGGTGGTGCGATCAATAAATACCCGGTGTTGGTTATTGGTAAGGATCAGGTGGGTCTGACTGACGCTCCTGACGGTATGATTGGCGGTTTGTGGTACTGGTGCAAAGATCGTGACAGGCCCTGCGATTTGATCCCATGCGACAATATGCCCTGCCGGCGCCCAATAACTATCGGCGGTGGTGGCAAAGGCAAATTCCACAAAGGCTTCGCCGCTGACGGGCCATTGCACGGGGATAGTGATTGTCCCGGCGGATTGGGGGGCGATAGCGGGGATAGTGATCGTGCCGGTATGGGCGACAGTGCCGTCAACCACGATGCGCCAGGTGCCATGCAAATCGGCGAGGGTGGCATAAAACCGCCGATTTTCGATGCCAAATACCCCATTGGCACTGTCGCTGGCGCTGACACGCACTGGGCGCGCCAGATACATGAATTCACGCATGCCGGGGTGGGGCGTGCGGTCGGGCCAGACCATGCCGTCGGCCACAAAGTTGCCGTCGTTAGGCACATCGCCGAAGCTGCCGCCATAGACCCAGTATGCTTCACCGGAAGGAGTATGCATGCGGATCCCATGGTCGAGCCATTCCCAAATAAATCCTCCTTGCAGGCCATGATGTTGCTCGAATGCGGCGTAATAGTCGGCCAGCGAGCCGCTACTGTTGCCCATGGCGTGGGCGTATTCACACAAAATCAACGGCCGCGGGTCATTGGTGGTACTGACCCATTTCACGATGTCGCTGATGGGGGCATACATGGGCGCCACAATGTCGGTGACGGTATGTCCCCGCTTCCAATGATTTAACGTACCGTTGAAGGTGATGCTTTGGTCGTTGTTGAATGGACTGACCGCCCCTTCGTATTGGATGGGGCGGGTGGGGTCGGTATGGCGAATCCAGGCGGCAGTGGTTTCGTGGTTGATGCCGTAGCCACTTTCGTTGCCCAGCGACCAAACAATCACGCTGGGGTGGTTTTTGTCACGTGCCACCATATTGCTGACCCGCTCGAGGTAGGCGGCGCTGACCCGCGATTCTTGGCTCAGGCGAAGCAAGGCGTGGTGCTCGATATTGGCTTCATCGACCACAAATAGGCCGTATTGGTCGCACAAATCGAGCCAATAGGGGTGGTTGGGGTAGTGCGAGCAGCGTACGGCATTGATGTTGTGGGCCTTCATCGTTTGAATGTCGCGCTCCATCATGGCTCGTGGTACCGCTTTGCCGAATTCATCGCTGTGCTCGTGATAATTGACGCCATGTACAAAAATCGGCTGGCGATTGACACGCAATTCGCGATTGGTGATATCGACGATACGGAAGCCGATGCGTACCGCCGTGCTGATGCTGGTGCCGGCGGCGTCGAGGGTGACAATCAAGGTGTAGAGGTGGGGCGTTTCGGTGTTCCAGCAGGCTGGTTGATCGACTGTCGCCACGAGCGTTGCATTGGCGGTGTCGCTTGTGGTCCGTCCCATTGGGAAGCCTGTGGGCGCGCCGGGGACGCCACTGGTGAGGGGCGTAGGGAATACTGCGTTCCCATCGGCCGTAAACAACTGCATGTGGATGGTGCCACTGGCTTGTTGCCCGAGGGTGCGTACGGTGGTGTGGACGCGGAGCGTGCCCGCGCTAAAATCATCGGCGAGGTCGGTTTGCACGGTGATATCTTGCAAAAACGTGCTGGGCGTGGTGTAGAGGTAGACGTCGCGGTGAATTCCGGCCTGCCACCAATGATCTTGGTCTTCCAGCCAGCTAGCATCCGAATAGCGTGGATTGACACACAGTAACTCGTATTCGCCGCCGAGCTGGACTAATTCGGTGATGTCGTATTCGGCAGGGGTGCGACTATCTTTGTTGAAGCCCACAAATGCGCCGTTGAGATAGACAAACAAGGCCCCTTCGCAGCCCGCAAAATGGAGCACCACCAGTTGTTCGGCCCAGGCAGTTGGCACACGGAAGCGGGTGCGATAGACGCCGGTAGCGATTGAGGCAGGCAGGTGGGGGAAGGTTTCGGCAAATGGCATTTGGATGTTGGTGTAGTGCGGGCGCATGAACGACTCACCGTCCCAGGGCTCGTGGCGCAGTTGCATGGTCCAATTGCCGGGAACGGCTAATTGGCGCCACGAGGCGTCGGTGAGGGCATCGAGAGTGACTTCACGGGGGGTATCAAACAAGGTGAAATCCCAGTTGCCGTTGAGACTATGCACGAGTGATGATTGCTCGGCGACTCGCCCAAAAGCGGCTTGGGCCGAGGGAAATGGCCAAAACGTAGCGTGGGCCGGTAATTTGCGCAAGCTCGGGAGTTCGGGCATTTGCCACGCTGGTTGTTCATTGATCAACAAAAACGGTAATGGAGTTTGATTTGACATAAAAATTCCTTGTGTAACAGGTCAATATAAGTGTTAAAAATTGGTGCATCACGGTTACTGTAGCATTGTGCGTAATTGCTTGTCAAAGCGATTTGTTGCGTGTTGGCGAAAAGAGTGCCGATACAGAGAAGTGACGAGTCATCGTGCAGGAAGACGAATGATTGTATTGTTTGGATACCGTACAATGCAATGAGCGTAATTGAAACGAAACGGATGGCTTGTATGACCAACTTTGTCCCGTTTGCTTTAGAACATTATCAATCGCTCCACGAACGGAACGTGGCTTATAATTTGGCCGATAGTAGTGTCAAATGTGTAACGACCCGCGAATGGCTCAACGAAGATGAAATAGAATCGTTGCTCGACACGGGGCTTTTTTATCCAGAAGTCAACGGAACGACGGCCCTCCGTAATGGAATTGCCGATTTGTATAACGGTGCCACTGCCGCCAATGTGCTGGTGACCGTAGGTGCATCGCAAGCCAATAGCATGGTGTGTCAGACATTGTTGGCGCCTGGTGATGAGGTGGTAGTAATGTCGCCCGGCTACCGCCAAATCTGGGGCACTGCCCAAAACATGGGCTGTGTGGTGCGTGATTTGCCATTGCGTGCCGATGCCGGTTGGCGCATTGACCTCGATGCCCTTGACCGAGTGGTGACACCCCGTACCAAGCTGGTAGCGATTGTCAACCCCAACAATCCCACTGGGACGGTGATGACCCCGCACGAAATGCAACGGGTGGTGGCGGCCTGCGCCCGGGTAGGTGCCTGGTTGCATGTCGACGAGGTCTATCATGGCACCGAGCATCCTGGGGTGGCCGATACCCCGACGTTTTGGGGGATGTACGACCGCGTCATCTGCACCAACAGTTTTTCCAAAGCATATGGACTCAGTGGTTTGCGGGTCGGTTGGGCGCTGACGACTCCGCACATGGCCGATGAACTCTGGCGCCGGCACGAATATGCGGTCATTGCAGCGGCCGCCCCCAGTATGACCTTGGCTGAAATCGCCCTCAAGCCGGCTAAGCGCCTGCAACTGTTGCAACGCCAACGCCAAATCACCCAAGCGGGCTTGGCCGTGTTGCATGAATGGTTGGCGACGCAAGCAGGGGTGTTTAGTCTGCAACCGGCCCAAGCCACCAGCATCGCCTTTGTGCGCTACCACCGTGACTTGCCGTCGTATGATGTGGCCGAAGCGATTCGCCAACAGGCGTCGGTATTAGTGGCACCAGGCAGTACACTGGGGGCTGAGGGGCATCTGCGCATCACGGTGGGTTATGAAGCCGACAAGGTACGCACGGCATTGACCAAAATCGGTCAGGTAGTGGCCGGATTACGCTAAACGCAAGGAGGACAATGATGTCACAACTTGATCAAGTAATTGCCGAATGTCTGCCGTTGATGTTGGCGATGGGGAGTGGGCGCTGTGCAGTGACGATGGGTGGGTCGCGAGGCAAACAGACTGCCGATGAGCGCTCCGATATCGACTTTCGCTTGTTTTGTGATGAAACAGTGGGCAAACCGTATAGTGCTGAATCTCCCACCTGGCTGGCGTTTTGTGCGGCAGTGGAGCGTTGGCGTGCTGTGGGTGTCAATATTGATTACGTGTGGGTGCGTAGCGTGGCTGACATCGATGCCCAACTCGATAGCTGGTTACGGGGCGACATGCCCAAGGTTGATCATGTCTGGACCTTGTGGGGCTATCATTTTTTGACCGATATTGGCAATCAAGTGGTGATTACTGATCCCGACGGACTCATCGCCATGTGGCAAATGCGTTTAGTGCCTTACCCTGGGGCGTTACAACAGGCGATATTCAAAAAACATGCCGAATCGTTGCGTTATTGGCGGCATGATTATCATTACCGTAATAAAGTTGAACGTGGTGATGTAGTGTTTTTGGCAAGTATTACGCCACGGCTCATCAATGACATTATGCAAGTATTGTTTGCGCTCAATCAAACCTACTTTGTGGGTGACGGCAACAATTTGTATTATTGTGGAAAATTTGCGGTATTGCCCGATGCGTTTGCGGCGCGGGTACGCGAGATTTTGTACCCGGCGCCATATCCCGAGCGTTTTACGCATCAGTATGCACAATTAGGTGAATTAATCGATGAGGTGTTGGGTTTGATTCCGGCATAGATGTGGGGTGTTTTGGGTTGCCAAAACTGTGCTATTGTAGTGCGTATACCGCGTGGGTGGAACAGGTAAAGGATTCCCATGACTACAAGTCAGATTTTCTTGGTAACATCGACGTTTTTGGCGTGTGCGGTCGAAATGGTAGAAGCCTTGACGATTGTGTTGGCAACGGGAATTACCCGGGGTTGGCGTTCGTCGTTGATTGGGACATTGGCGGCATTGGCAACACTCGCGGTGATAGTGGCGATTTTGGGACCCGCGATTGCGTTGGTTCCGATCCATTCGATGCAGTTGGTTGTCGGCACCTTGATGCTGATTTTTGGATTGCAGTGGTTGCGCAAGGCGATATTACGTGCATCGGGACGCAAAGCGATGCACGACGAAGATGCGATTTTTGCGGCAGAGCAAGCCGAAGCGCGCAAACATGGTCGTGACGAGCGAGCTGGTCTCGATTGGTATTCGTTTACGATTTGCTTCAAGGGTGTCTTTCTCGAAGGGTTAGAAGTAGCCTTTATTACTATTACCTTTGGGGCTGCCCAACAAAACGTCGGACTCGCAGTCTGGGGTGCGGCAGCAGCATTGATTATCGTCCTCCTCGCCGGAGTTTTGCTCCATCGTCCACTCAGTCGCGTGCCCGAAAATACCCTTAAATACGTGGTGGGGTTGTTGTTGACCAGCTTCGGTACCTTTTGGTCGGCCGAGGGGATGGGGGTTGAATGGCCTGGCACTGATTTGGCGTTGCTCGGTTTACTCGGATTCTACGCCATCGTGGCGTTTGTGTTGGTGCGACAATTGCGTGCACCGCAAGCGGTGAGGGTAGCATGAAGTACATTATTGCATTTGCCGAGTTTTGGATTGATTTTATTGTGGGTGATGATTGGCGTATCGCCGTCGCCGTTGTCGTTGGGCTGGCAATCACCACTGCGTTGGTGCGGTTGGGGATTCCTGCTTGGTGGGTGATGCCCGTCGGGATTGCTGGTTATCTTGGGGTATCGATGACACGCAAAAAATAACGGTTCGGAATCGATTTGAATAGTAAGGTCCCCTCGTGACAAGCGAATCTGTTACGAGGGGTTCTTCTTTCTGATTAAAATTGTTTGCTTCATTGAAACAACATCCAACAAGCAGTCCAATCCTCGGAGATTTTACTCTCTCAGGGTGGATTGTGTACGCTTATTAGGGTGGGCCGATTTAGTATGTTGATTGCGCTTGGGCGCAAATGGTTAGCGTTAATTTTCCTGTGTTTAGCGGATTTTTGGCAGTCCCCAATGGGTGGAACATGAGGCAATTCAATAACACGTTACGAATTTGCCGTTGCTGCAAACAGGACCCACTTCAGGAGAAGTGCGTGTATATCGTATCGGTGTTTGGTGAGTTTACAAAGTTCACGTGGTAGCAAATACGTCATTTGCCAAGGTTACTGCTTGGGTACGGATGTCGGGGATGGCAATGCATTCCCAAGCATACCCTTTGCGCGGTGGTCCCAGCGTCCATAACCAGGGAATCACCTGTTGTTGCTGATCTATTAGATGTCCATGTGCGTCGACCGCGATGCCAAGTTGGATGTCGTCGGCTGCCAAGATCCCTTTTTGGCGTAATCTAGCTACAAGGGAATTATCTATCAGGGCATAATCGCTGAGGGGACCCGTACAATTAATGACATATGCGGCGGTCAAGGTGCGTGTAGTATTCGTATGGCGATGCAGGACTGAGAGATCAACTGCACTGACTTGTTCTTGATAATCTGTGACTCGTCCTGCGATGACGTGTAAATGGGGCGTTGCGTTGATTATGCCGGCAATTTCGGGGGCAATCCGGTGGCGATAGATATCCCAGTGAGCCCGCACATGCCGCAAAAAACGCCGTTTTTCGATGAGGGACCAGTGGGTCCAGATGTGTTGGTTATGCGGTCGCAAAGAATCGATCACTGCGTGCCACGGGATGCCAGCTGCGAGCGCCTTGGCAACCTCAGCCCGTACCAGGCGCATCAGTGCGGCAACAGACCATCCATAGTGCGCACTCGTAATAACGGATGGATAACTCTGGCGCGGTATATGCGTTTGTGGCACGAGCCCATGGCGCGATAGAGCAAAAATATTGCCACAATGGCCGTGATGTTGCAGTGCCACGACCGTATCGACCATGGTTAAGCCGCTGCCGATGATAATAACGTCGTCTTCGGGTGTCACCTTGGATGTGATTGCGTGCCAATCATACCCACTCAACATGCGATTTGGGTTGGAAGCCCAGCGTGCCAGTGGATTGGCAATGGGCGCATGACCGAGCGCCAAAATGACATGATCAGCACGGTATTGTTGGCCATTTTCACACACCACAATACGGTGTTTTGGGTCAATATCTGTGACTGAAGAGGGGATGAACGCATACTGTCCGTTACTTTGCCGGATGGCTTCCGTTAATGAGTCTTGCAAATAGCGTGCATACCATGTTCGAGGGACAAATGCTTCCCCATTGGAGATATGGTTGTTTTTGGTGAGCCATTCTACAAAATGATTTGGTTGGTCAGCGTAGGCGCTCATCTGGATCGCCCGCACATTTAATAACAATGCTTCATTCGTGGTGCTATAGGCTACCCCGGCTCCGATAGGGCTTATGCCATCCATAAGCGTCACCTGCGTGGTTGCATCTGCTTGGCGGAGGATACAGAGTGCGGTGAGTATTCCGGTGGCCCCGGCTCCCACAATGATGATGCGCAATAGTTTCCTCAATTCCTCGTCATTATTTGTTTCCCATTTATTATAATATTATTAAATCAAATCAATTGGATTTAGGTATTTTTGCAATTGGGAGCAAATTATACATCCAAAGTGGTCATTATCTGTAGATACATATATTTTTTAGAGTGGTAATGGGGTAAGAAATGCCGTATCTGACATTGCACACGTGAATTGTGGTGCAAAAAAATGGATGAAAGAGGTGTCAACGGATGTGCCACTATGTGCTTTGCGTCTAATCAGAATACCTCGTATGATAAATAGTAATGAGATAGCGCAGATGTAGGTGAGTAATGGCAGGCAATACATTTGGCAGTGTGTTTCGCGTCAGTACGTTTGGAGAATCACACGGGCCGGCGGTAGGCTGTATTCTCGATGGCTGTCCTGCCGGGATAGCGCTCGATGAAGCGGTGATTCAACGTGAACTCGACCGCCGCAGGGTGGGACAGAGCAAAGTTTCGTCACAACGCCGCGAGCCTGATGTGGTCCAAATACTGTCGGGAGTGTTTGAAGGCCGGACCACTGGCGCTTCTATCGCGATGGTGGTGTTGAATACGGACGCCAAATCACAACACTATGACAACATAAAAGATTCCTACCGACCAGGTCATGCCGATTTTAGTTGGGATGTCAAATATGGCTTTCGCGACCATCGCGGTGGTGGGCGCTCGAGTGCCCGCGAAACGATTGGCCGGGTGGCAGCTGGTGCAATTGCGCTCCAGTTATTGGCACATTTTGGCATCAAAGTAATCGCTTGGGTACAACAATGTGCCCATGTGCGTGCCCAAACTCACGACGAATCACAAATCGAACAAAATATCATGCGTTGCCCCGACCCGGTCGCGGCTGAGCATATGATTGCATTGGTCGATGAAGCCCGCAAAAATCTCGACTCCCTCGGTGGGATAGTCGAAATCCGGGCCCGGGGCGTGCCGGCAGGCCTTGGCGAACCAGTCTTTGATAAGCTCCAAGCCGATATCGCTAAAGCAATGTTTAGTATTCCGGCAATCAAAGGCCTCGAATTTGGTGAAGGCTTTGCGGTGGCAACGATGCCCGCATCGCAACATAATGACCCGTTCGTCCGCAATCCCGATGGGAGCATTGGCACGGCTAGTAATCATCATGGCGGGATTTTGGGGGGGATTAGTACGGGTCAAGAAATAGTGCTGCGGATAGCAGCCAAGCCACCAGCATCGATTGCTCGCCCGCAACAAACCGTCGACCGTGAGGGCACCCCCACCCAAATCGAAATCCACGGCCGCCATGACCCGACCGTCCTGCCCCGTCTCGTGCCGATTGCCGAAGCAATGCTAGCCTTGGTACTTGCCGATCATTTGCTCCGTCAACGTCTCGCACGGGTGTAATTGCAGGGAATAAAGGAATACATATTGTGCCTGAATTACCTGAAGTAGAGCAGGCTGCCCGGACTTTGGGCGAACAAATTGTCGGTGCTTGTTTTGATGGCACGATCCGCTGCAGTTGGCTCAAAACCATCGAAGGCTATGCGCCGGAGCTCCTCGCCACCCAACTCGCCGACGTCATGGTCACTGGCTGGCGCCGGCGTGCCAAATGGATTTTGCTCAGCCTCGACAATCAGATGACAATGGCAGCCCATTTGCGGATGACGGGGCGCTTTGTGGTGTGTGGGCGTGATGAGGCTGACATTCCCCAGCAACGGGTGGCCTTTGGGTTGTGTGATGGTCGCGAGGTGCGCTTTGTCGACCAACGCAAATTCGGGCGGATTCGCTTGCTTACACCCCCCGAATTACATCAACTCGAAGACGCACATGGGTATGAACCCTTTGACGTCGTATTGACTGCGACGGTGTTTTTTTCGTTGACCCAATCAACCCAACGCATCATCAAAGCAGTATTGCTCGACCAAACGGTGCTCGCAGGCATCGGCAATATCTATGCCGACGAGGCATTGTGGCGTGCCCAAATCCACCCTCAATTCCCCGCCAACCAACTGACACTTGTGCACGTGACACGTCTGCTTGACGCGATTCAGACCGTGTTGCGTCAAGCAATGACGAATGGTGGCAGCACCCTGCGCGATTATCGTGATAGTTATGGGGCCAAAGGCACCCAACAAGATAATTTCATGGCATATGACCGCACCAATCAACCGTGCTACCGCTGTGGTACCCCGATTGTCAAAATGGTTGTGGCGCAACGGGGCACGCATTTTTGTCCGCAATGCCAGTAGAGACGCAGCAGGCTGCGTCTCTACTGGCATTGCGGGTGCTGATAGAATCTACGGTATACTAAAAAACGTCATGCCCCCGTAGCTCAGTGGATAGAGCGTCGGTTTCCTAAACCGCAGGTCAGCCGTTCAAGTCGGCTCGGGGGCACCAATATCCGGTGAGCGTCGCATGACGCTCATCGTTTTTTAATCTAAATGCATATTTACATTACTACGTTTTTATGTTAAAAACATATGAGATTAAATCACATAAAAACGTAAATTATGTTAGAGTAAAGGATGGTCATGTTTTTTGAGCGTAAATGGAGCTTCGATGAACGGTAATGGAATGAAGTTGGATGCAGTAAAGGGAATGTATGCGTAAAATTTGGATTGTGTTGGTAGTGATGGCGCTTGGGTTGAGTAGTTGTGGGTTGAGTCAAGTGCGCTCGTTCGTGTCGGACATTGCAAATTCCACGCCAGAAGTAACCGCAACCGTGGTCGCACCGAGCGTTGACGCCATCAAATGGCTTAGTTGTAATGACAAATCAATTGACAGCGAAGACAGTGATAATTTTGATTGTAGTACCGTCGATGTGCCACTTGATTATGCGCAACCTGATGGTGAAAAAATCAGCATTGCCTTGATTCGGTTGCGGGCGAGTGAGCCTCGCACCGGTGCCATTCTCTACAATCCGGGTGGACCTGGTGCGTCGGGGTTTGATTATGTGGCGAGTATGGGTCAGACCTATGTCGATGAATTAACGCTCGAAGAGTTTGATTTTGTGGGATTTGACCCCCGCGGCGTCGATCGTTCGGGTGGATTGCGGTGTCAAACCGACAAAGAAATCGATAAATACATGTACCCAGACACGACACCTGATACCCCCGAAGAATCGGCGTTTTTGCAGGCGGCGTATGACTCGTTTGCCGTAGCCTGTAAAGTCAAATATGGCGCGAAATTAAAGTTTTATTCGACCGAAAACACTGCCCGTGATATGGATATGATTCGGATTGCCATGGGTGAAGAAAAAATCGGCTATCTGGGGGTATCATACGGCACCTATTTGGGGGCGGTGTACGCCAGTATGTTCCCCGATCGTGTGCGTTCGATGGTACTTGATTCAGCCTTTGAACCCAAAGGAGACACCATCGAAGAGCGCTATATGACCCAAATGCGTGGCTTTGAAAAAGCGATGAATAATTGGATTGCCTGGTGTGAGAAAGAAGCACGCTGTGCCTTCCAATCGAGCTACGTGGGCGCGCGATGGGATGCGCTCTATGCCAAATTAGATCAGCAACCGGTGGTGGGCAAAGACGGGCGCTTGGCCAACCAAGAAGTGCTCGATACGGCGACCAAATCGGCACTCTATTCACAATCACGCTGGAGCGATTTGGCGCAAGCGTTGGCGGATGTCGAAGCTGGCGATGCGGAAGGGTTATGGTATTTGGCTGATAGCTACAACGATCGCCAAGACGATGGCACCTATTTGACATCAAATCAATCACAAAATGTGATTGCCTGTGCCAGCGGGATTTTGTATGACACCGTCCCAAATGCCGAAGAGTTGCTCAAAAAAATGCAAACCGAGGCGCCGCGGATGAGTATCGGTGCTACTGCGGAGCAATTGGCGGCGCCTTCAGATTGCCGCGTCTACATGGATGAAATGGCCATTGCCGCGGTGCAATATACGGGTAGCGCTCCGGTACTGATTATCGGTGGCGACAACGACCCGGCCACCCCGATGCGTTGGTCAATCAAAATGCGCGACGAAATGGGTCCCAACGCGGCGTTATTAACCTATTCGGGTGAAGGACATGGCCAAGTACTCGAATCAAAATGTGTGAATGCGGCAGCGTCACAAGTATTGACCGCCATGAAGCTTCCTGCCGATGGCACGAAATGTGACCCTGACCCCGATGTAGTTGCGCCAAGTTGGTGGACGCGTATGCCAAGCGCAGTCAGCGGTGCGGTGGTGATTGATGCAACGATGATTCACGATGCCACCGGCATCAAAACCTCAGCTGCATTGTTACAAGCGTGGGCGGTGCCTGGGGTAAGCCAAAAAGATATTCTTGCTGATTATGATGTTTCGATGACAACTGCCGGCTTTGCCAATCCCGATGATCCCGAAGAAATCGGCGGTGGTCTGCTGAAATACTTTTGTGATGGCAACGATTGTGTGGGGGTCTTGGTACTTGACGCAACGGCACTTGCCAAGCCTGAGTGGAAGTCAGTGGTCAAAGCTGTCCCTACCAAGCATTGTCTGGTTATCTATCTCTACTTCTCTGAATAAATCATCGTGGATTTGCCCCTGCATTGCTCACACCGGTGCAGGGGTTCTTTCTGGGGCGTATGATAGAGGCAATATATTTTATGGGGAGGAGCAGTGTTATGGAAGACACGCAGGCGCGAATGTCTGTTGAAGATGCCAAGTCGCATCAGCCAGCCTTGCATGAAAATAGTCACGCGCATACCCAAGTGCACGGTAGGCGCTGGTCGGCCGGCTCAACAAAAAAATTGCGCTGACAATTACCGATGCAGTAGGTAGCATGTGGGCGGCGTATTTGTTTTGTGCCTTGGCCTTGGTATCATTGCCGGCAGCAATCCACTCGCATGACCCGATTATTATCGTTGCCTGGATTGCACAAACATTTTTGCAGTTAGTGTTATTGCCGATCATTATCGTTGCCCAAAATGTACAAGCAGCAGCCGCTGACACACGTGCGAAATCGGATCATGCCACACTTAAGGCAATTCATACATTGACATTGGAAGTATGCGAAATCAATCAACGCCAAAACGAAATTTTGCAAATGCTCCGTGAAAGAAAATTACCCCGCACGCCTGCGTATAACGCAGGGCGTACAGAGGAATGATGTAAGCGCAGTATTGTATTGGGTTGATTGTTGCGCAAATTTGTACCTGCCAAGCATTGTCTGGTTGTCTATCTCTACATACTGAATAAATTGTGATAATCAAACGCCGCGTCGGTGCAACCGATCTAGCGTTTGGTCATACATGATATGCGAGGGGCGGCTAGTTGTGGCCATTAAGTTGCTTGGCCTTGATGTCGTCTGGCCAGGTGCCTTTGATATAGTCGATAATCAAGACGATATCACTGTCGCTCAATTGATTTTGGAACGCCGGCATGGCGTTGGTTTTGACGCCGGTAACCGCCGCGCCGCCATAAGTAGTGACGGCAATCAGATAGGCATCGTTATGATGCCAGGTATGGCCACTTGCGTCGTGCGGTGGAGCGGGGTAACTGCCGTCAGCGTTGGCTTGTTGCCAATTTGGTTGCCCCTGCAGGTTTGCGCCGTGGCAAATTGCACAATTTTGGGCATAGAGCGTGGCGCCAGTGGGCGCACTGTCACTCACGCGGGAGTTCATGGTTTGACTCGGTGGCGTGGCACGGGCAGTCAAAAAAATCATCACTGCTGCCAGCCCGACGATGACGATCATAGCGATTTGGCGTGGACTCATTTGCTCCCCCATAGCATGACGATGCCGTCACGTACTAATAAACACCCCAGGAACGCCAACAATACCCCACTCATCAGCAAGATGCGTTGGTAGATCTGTGGCGACAATACATTGCGGTTTCGCCCAATGATTAGGGCAAACCCTGCTCGGATACCGACCAACATTACATAAAATCCAAAAATAAACAGACTCGCACCCGCAATCCCGTATTGTTGCCAGGCCTTGACCAGGTTGGGTGCGCCAGCTGTCCCCCAAAACAAATAGGGATTGGGGTTGAGGAAGTTGATAATCATGGCTTGGAATAGTGAACGTACACTGCCGTCATCGTTGGCGCCGCGGCTGGTACTTAAGGCGGCCAAGTCAATTTGGCGCCCCCACGCATCACGCACGCCGCGAATCCCTAACCAAATGATGTAGCCACCCCCTACAATTCCCAGCCAGCCAAACACACTATGCGGCAAACTACCAATCAATAGGGTGGCCACGGCAATGATGGGGGCATCTGTGCACAATGGTGCGAGTGTCACCAACATGCCGGCGCGGGCACCATCGCGCAATGCCCGTGAAATTGCTAATGTGAGCGATGGGCCAGGGTTGACGCTGGCAGATAACCCAAACGAAATGCCTAAAATCAAAAATGTCAGCATATGTCTTTCTCTGTGTGGGTGTAATCCGCCAGGTAAGCTCTTCTGATGGTTGATTATAAAACAATATTCCATTAACTAATGTATACAAGCATCCCAAAGGGAATTTCGGACCGATGATTGGCGGCGCATCAATATTCCTGGCAAATCAGAGAAATGAAGGGAGATAGTGGTTTGGGAATATGAAAACAATGAGTGGTGCTGGCGTTCTTAAGTCATGCATATGAGCGCAAGATGACCTGTTGACTTGCAAAATCGAAACGTCGTAAATAGTAAATCCAACAACCAGATTGAATGATTTCCTGAAATTGAATCAACTCGCCTGCCAACTGCGAGGCTGTAATGGGCAGTACCGAGGATTTTAAGTTGCTTTTTTTGACGCAGTGGGTTAAATGTTTGATGTGATTGTAGGGGCTTTTCAGGTCTCCTCCCAAGAATTACACGATACGACGATATCACGCAGGGAAGATTATTTCAGCCCGACAGTTACGAGTCACATGCGTACAATCTTCTGCGGAACAAATAGTTGCCGGATTTGGTCAGATTAGTAGCATCACATTTGGCAAAGAAATGCATAGTGGTGCGTTTGAATGTGTTATAAATCAACCAATGCACATCACGTAATTGTGGGTCAGGCGCCGCACTGACCAAATAGGTACTGAATACCTGCCAAAAAATGTGTCACTAATGCAAGGGATGTTTTGTCAATAATGTAGCATGCTGGATTGGGATTGCTGATCCAGCAAATACCGCTATTTTCATGTGAAGTACGATAGAATGTGCTGCTGATAATTTAATCAAGGTGGTTACGTCTGGTGTTTCCGTTTCGACACAGGAGGGCAAAATGACGAAACCGTTTGTGCATGAATGGCGCGCATTGGGGGTGTTGTGTCGCGTGGTGAGTAATTCACCACTCGACACGGTTGCGATCGAATCTCAGGTTGAGGAGTGGGAGCAGGCCTTGAGCCGCTTCCGTCCCAATAGTGATTTATCGCGACTCAACCGTCAACGTCACGCGCATGTATCGGCGCCACTCCAGCAGGTATTGCTGGCTGCGCTTGAAGTGGCGCAATGGAGCCAAGGCTTGGTTGTTCCTAGTTTGGGCCAACATATCGCCGATATCGGCTATGATCAAAATTTTGCGACGGTGGCACCCGTTACGGCTGCCGTTGTTGATGCAGCTATCGTCCCTGATTGGCGGAGGATTGTGGTGCGTGGCCGAGATGTCACAATCCCACCCCAAATGAAACTTGATTTGGCTGGTGTGGCCAAAGGCTGGATCGCAGAGCAATTAGTGGCGCTATTCACCCCACCGGGCGGATCGTTACTGGCGCAAATCGGTGGTGATGTGTCTGTATCGGCACCGAGTGATACGGTCCCGTGGTGCATCGCCGTCGATCACCCATTGCAATCAACGTCGTGTGGGAATATAGCCCTTTTTGAGGGGACAGTGGCGACATCAAGTACCTACGAACGGCGCTGGCAACGGGCTGGTCAAACCATCCATCACATCATCGATCCACGCAGTGGCATGCCCGCCCAAAGCGATGTGCTGACGGCTTCGGTGATTGCCACGCAGGCGATTTATGCCGAGGCTGCCGCCAAAATTATCGTGGTGCTGGGGTCTGCGGCGGGACTCGCATGGGTGAGCCGCTATGCCTTACCAGCCCTAATCATTGATCAGTCAGGGAATGTGCGTACCAACGATGCGTGGGTGCCGTTTATCTGGTCAGAAGGAACTACAACTGATGTCTGATTCATTACCCCCACCACCTGATACGGCCCCACTTGGCTCGCCAGCGCCACGACGGATGCCCGCCAAAGAACACCGCAGTGACGCCGAAACCGCGGCCTTGATGGATGCTATGCTGGCTCGTTATTCGTGGCGTAACGTGTTGGTATCGTTAATTCTCGGGGTTGCTGTAGGCGCCGCATTCGCTTGGTTTATTATTCCTACCTACTTACCTGGCATGGTCCATAGTGCTGTCGGGAATGCCCCCAAAGCCTATTGGTATCTGTCCCGTTCGGCGGGGGTGATTGCGCTTGTACTGGTATGGCTGAGTGTGGTCTGGGGCTTGTTGTTGACCACTATCGGCAAAATGATTGGCCAAGTAGCGTCGATAGTCGATATTCACCGTCATTTATCGTGGTTGACGGTCATATTTGTGTTGGTGCATATTTTTGTGTTGCTCGGGGATAAATACATCACCTACACCGTGGTCACGCTGTTTATTCCCTATGCGGATACGGCATATCGGCCATTTGCGGTGGCATTGGGACAGATTGGCTATTATGCGGTGGTACTGGTCTCGGTCAGCTTTTGGGTGCGACGGTTGATTGGCCAAAAATCATGGCGGGTGCTCCATTATCTGAGCTTTGTGGCCTATGGATTAGTGGTCACCCATGCCTATTTGGCTGGTACCGATAGCCCAACGCTTTATTGGGGCTATGTCGTAAGTGTGATTGTGGTGCTGTTTTTGACGATGTTGCGGATTATTACAGCACTAACGACCAAAACCGCCACAACGGTCGATGCGTAGGTGGTGTTGTGTGTTGTAGAGGGAACTTTTGGCCGCAGCCTACCGTCATTTTTGCAACAAGGAAATGCAATTTGAAGGATGACTGTTATGCGGATGAAGCTATTGGTTGCGGCAAGTGCAACAGTGTTTATTGCAGTGATTATTAGCGCAGTGGTAACCCAATTGACGTTGACGTCGGCCAGTGCGGCTATTCAGCCAGCGTTTGCCACCGAACAAACCCCTGTCCCGGTGGTTGATGAACTGGCCAAACAACGCGAAGCAACCTACCAAGCGCGCTTAGCCGAAGCCAATCAAACGATTGCCCAATCACAAACCGAATTAGAAAAAGCCCAAGCGACCGCCGCTGCTCTCGCCCAACAATATAACGACGTTGTTACCGCCCCACCAGCAGCGACTGCAATCCCCGCCCGGATTGTGCCAGCTGCGGCACTTGCGATTGCCCAGAGCCTTGACCCCAATGTGCGCTTGCTCCAAGATGTGACTATTGTGCCCTATCAAAACGTCGATGCCTATGAGTTTGTGTTTGATCGTGGGACCGTCTATTTGGCAGCGACCAATGGTGATGTACTGTCAAACACTATTGTGCCGCCTACCGTAGGGAACGAATCCAATCGTCCTCCGCGCGGTGAACGCCGCGACCGCCCCCGCCATAACCGCAACCAACCATAATTGATTGATAGGGAGCAAACGGTCATGAGCAATGGTGGTATTACCCAAAAACTCAACGGAGTATCCAGTGATATGTCAGCAATTAGCGTGAGCAATGAACGGAAAGTGGCTAAACCGGTCGCAGCTTATGCCGATGTTGATCGCAAATTTGTCCAAAAAGTGAAAGCCGAAGTCGAACAACAGGAACGCCAATTAG
Source organism: Singulisphaera sp. GP187 (assembly GCA_943328915.2). Taxonomy (GTDB): domain Bacteria; phylum Chloroflexota; class Chloroflexia; order Chloroflexales; family Roseiflexaceae; genus UBA965. Next base: position 54,097 of record CALQBW020000002.1, read on the forward strand.
CCCGTGTCATTGTGACCGCCATTGCGACCTGTTGCTTGATTGTGGCCTGGATGGTTATGGCGCGGACTGGTGCTCAAGAATCACCGTTTGTGCGGGTACCGCCCGCCCCCGTGGTGCAGGTGGTGGCACAATCCCCAACTCAACCAGAAATTATTGCGACGGTGCATGTGGTAACCCAACCGGTACCCGTACCAACGTTAGTCCCCGAACAAGCGCGGCAACGGCGCCGTCCTGCCCGCCCATAAGTTGTGTGATAGTGAAGTGTTTGGGTGTTATGAGTGTTGATTATGTATTTTAAGTAGGGATTATACATGCGTTTGAAATTATTGTTCGCAGCGTGTGCAACGGTGTTCGTGAGTGTGTTGGTTGGTGCACTGATAAGTCAAGTAATGACACCTAATACCACCACGGCCAAAGCCGCACCCCAGCCTGCCGCTGCCACGGCAACGACTGAAATTAGTGTGCCTCAGACGGAGGTAGCTACCCCACGTCCCGTGGTCGATGCCCAAATCGTCCAACAACGCGAAGCCACCTACCAAGCCCGACTCGCCGAAGCCAATCAGATTATTGCCCAATCAGCAGCAGATCTCGCCAAAGCGCGTGCCGAAGAAGCTGCGTTGACCAAAAAATACAATACGTTGGTCGGGGTCATGAGCCAGCCAACTAGCATACCGCTCGTACCGACTGCGATTCCTGTGCCCGCAACGGCGGTGGTGATTGTGCCTACGGCAACACCAGATAAAATACCACTTGATGTGGCGGTAGCAAATGCCCAATCTATTGACCCGAATGCTAAATTATTACAACAACCAGATTTGGTTTTGTACGAAAATGTCGTCGCCTATGAATTTGTGTTTGATACAGGCACAATCTATATGGCCGCCAAGGACGGTACGGTAGTGTATAACGGGATTGCAGTGAATGTAGCGGCAGCAGTGGCATCGCGTAATGCTCCGCCTCCGCGCAATGACACCGTACCACCACCAAATAATACGGTGCCCACGCCTGGCCATCATCATGACGATGATGATCACCATGAGGATGATGACGGTGGCGATGATGACTAACGGACCAATTGACCGTAAATTAGTTCAAAAAGTCAAAGCGCAAATGGAACAGAATGAACGTTTGATGGGGCGGACTATTTTTACGGCGTTAGCGACGTGTGGAACTATTGTCGGGTGGATGTTGTTGGCAAACCCAACCCCCCTTGCCCCACAAACTGCAGTGGCAGCAGAGGGTCCTACCGCTATGCCGATAGACATCCCACCAACGGTTGTACTCCAACCCACCGCAGCGTTGGTTGCGATTGATTATGCCCCGATTCCGACGCTCCAAGCGCTGCCAACGCAACCGCCTCTTCCAACATTGCGGGTCTACAAAAAACCAGAAGTTGCTGCGGTGAATTCAGCCTCAGTTCAATCTAGTGACCAGCCTGTGCCGACAACTGCCCCCGATGCGGCCCCGCCAGTGGCAGTTGATGCGATGCCCGCATTGCGCATCATCGTGCAACCCACCGTTGCGCCAGTAGTGGCGGCGCCGCGGCCGGGCAAACCGGCTCCTGCACCAAATCCCGGCGGTGGTGGTGGCGGTGGGTCCACGGGAGGGTCAAAATAACCGGTTATTTCTTGGAATATAAAGTCAAACAAAGTGGAGATTTGCATTTTGTGCAAACCTCCACTTTTTTCGGGTAAACTATGGGAATAATGAATGTTACGCTGGTAATGGAGTTACACATGTCCCAACAACCGACCAAACCTCCACGAGTGGTGGAAGATCCGGTATTGGTACTTGATGCGTTGTTGGATCGTTTTTCGTGGAGTAATGTGCTTGGTGCAGTGTTCCTTGGTTTGGTCGTAGGTCTAGTCGTGGCATGGCTCATCATCCCGACGTATGTGTCGGGGATTGTGGCGAGTTTCCAAGGCGAGAATCCTACCGCTTATTGGTATATTTGCCGGGCTGCGGGGATTGTCGCATATGCCTTAATTTGGTTGAGCATCGTATGGGGGTTATTGTTGACCACCAACATAGGCAAACAACTTGGAATGGTCGCACCGATTGTCGATTTGCACCGTCACATTTCTTGGTTGGCAGTGGTATTTAGCATGACTCATATGTTGGTGTTGTTACTTGATACCGTGGTGCCATATACTTTTATTTTGGTATTTGTACCGTTTAACCCTGATGCCTATCGACCGGTAGCCGCCACCCTCGGTCAAATTGGTTGTTATTTGTTGATTTTTGTGACGGTGAGTTTTTGGGTGAGGAGTTGGACCGGCCAAAAAGTCTGGCGTGCTATTCATTACCTCAGTTTCGCCGCCTATGTGATGGTGATGGTGCATGCGATTATGGCCGGTAGCGATGCATTGGCCTTGTATTGGGTATATGTGGGGAGTGCCGTGGTCGTCGTGTTTTTGGTCATGTTGCGGATTATCGATGCCATAAATGAACGTCGTCAAGTCGCCTAACATCACTAATAGAATTGATGCCGTCCGATTCATTATGAATCGGATGGTTTTTTGTGTGGCTGTGGTATCAATTGTGATTTGGCGACGGCCCAATAGCGCGAAAATCGTTTGATATCCGTGTTGATTGGGATAGCGACAAAGGCTGGTTCTGCCAAAACCAGTACCTTATAGTGCTGCCGTAGTTGTCCACAAATAGCGGCGAAGCGGGGGGCTGGTGAGGCCGTGGTCACAATCGTATCTGCCTGGTGGTGTTGGGCAAATTGCGTAATTTGGGTGACCACATCACCGCGAAAAATGGTGACGGGGAGCTCAAGCAGCGCCTCGTACATAAACACGATGCGCTTCAGGCTGATGTGGTATTGCATGAGTAATGCATCGTCCCACACAAAAATCGCAGGTGCGTCGGGATGTACGAGCAACGCAGGATTGGTGGAGCGTAGGCAATCGCCGTGAATCCAGAGTATTGGTGGCATTGCGATTCCTTGTCATTATTGCGGTGGCATATGCGGAAAAAGGCGTTGACCTAGGGCTTCGTATGATGCATCGAGGGGACAATTCCGCGCCAGCGGGCAGTCACCGCAAAAGCGGTGGTTGGTATAACGGGCGAGATTTTCTTTGTTGAAAAAATAAGGCTTGTGGCTAAACGTGCTTGCCACCCATTGCCACGACAAATTATTGCTGGCGGGGTCGCCGTCGAGTAGGTGTTGCAAAAACCAGCGCGCCCCCGCTTGCCAGGCCACATGGCGCCAATGGACGAGATAGGCGGCAAGCCACATTCGGGCATGATTGTGCAGATACCCCGTGGTGATTAATTCAGCGACAAATGCATCCATGCAGGCTAGCGATGTGTGCCCGGTGCGGATATCGTCGGGGAGCTCATCGATGTAGTGTGTGGCGGTATAGCCGTTTTTGTAGGGTTCACGATCGTGCCAGATACCGTCACCAATCTGGGTATAGACGCGTTGCCAGTAGTCACGCCATGCTAGCTCGGTAATGAGTTTTTCGGCTTCATGGGGGTAGTTTACGCGTTGCCATACGGCGTCACGTACTTCGGCGAGGCTGAGGACCCCGTGCCTGATATAGGCACTGAGGCGGGTCACGGCGCCATTGAGGGCATTACGAGTGGTGGTGTAGCGGGCTGGGTCGATGGTGGCGAGTAGGCGTAATGCCGCTTGGCGTCCGCCAATCGTGGGGGCGACGGCGGTGTCTTCACCCACGATGTTTGCGAATTCGTGGTGCAGGTAGGCGATTAATTCATCGTGTGAGGCAAAGTCGCGTTGGAGTGGGGTGGGTGTCATGCGTCGTTCCGTTTCGTGGTGGGTGGTTTGCCACCACTCTGTTTGTAGCGGCGACAGGCGTCGCTACAATATTTGACATCATCCCAGGTTTTGGCGAGGCTTTTGCGCCAGGTAATTGGTCGGCCACAGGTGACACACGGTTTTGACGGTAAGTCTTGTTTTTTGACACCGCGCATTGGGGAGGCTCCTTTGCTGTTGTGGTGTTCACTGCATCTGGGTGAGCCAAATGGTGGCTTGCTGTCGAATGTGGTCACGTTCATCATTGGCGAGGTGGCGTAGTCCGAGGACGGCAGGTCCCATACGGGGATTGGCACGAAGCGATTGTTCGTGAGTCAACAAAAAATTCCAATAAAGGAAGTTGAACGGGCAGGCGTCGGCGCCATGTCTGACCGTCGGATTGTAGCGACAGCCGCCACAATAATCGCTCATCTTATTGATATACGTAGCCGAGGCGATATATGGTTTTGTGGCAATGATGCCGCCATCGGCATTAAGACCCATCCCGCTTACGTTTGGCCACATCACCCAGTCGTATGCATCGATATACCCCGCCAAAAACCAGTGATTGACCGCCACAGGGTCAATCCCCGTCAGCATACAAAAATTACTAATCAGCATGAGGCGCTCGATATGATGGGTGTAGCCGTAGCGCCACACCCGGGCAATGGTGGTGTCGAGGCAGTTCATCCCACTCTGCCCCTGCCAAAACCAGCTGGGTAAATCCCTCGTCGCCTGCCAATAGTTTTGGGATTGTAACGTGGGCATGTGGCGCCAGTATTGGACATACATATACTCACGCCAGCCGATGATTTGGCGCACAAAACCTTCGACGGCGTTGAGTGGTGCCATTCCCTGCCGATACGCCTGCTCCGCCGCCCGAATGCATTGGAGCGGGGTGAGCAACCCCAGATTGAGGTAGGGTGACAGTACCGCATGAAAGAGTTGATGGTGGCGTTGACTCATCGCATCTTCGTAATCACCAAACCACGGTAGGCGGTGCTGGATAAAATCATCGAGTGCTGTTTGGGCTCCCGCATGGTCTACGGCCAAGTCGAAATCGGCACAATCACTGCGCGCATGGGGCATGTCAGCTACTTCACGGCTGACCTGTTGGGTAATGGTGTCGAGGGGGAAGTGGGGATGGTTGGGGAGTGGTCGTGATGCAGGGAGCGGTTTGCGATTGGCACTGTCGAAGTTCCATTGGCCACCGCTGGGTGTGCCATCTGTCTCAATGAGCACCCCAAAATGTTGGCGCATGGCACGATAAAACGGCTCCATGACGGTCCGTTTGCGCGTGTCCGTGTGACCGAGGGGATTGAATTGACTTACCAAAAATTGTTGATTGGCGATGATAGTGACGGGGTTTACTAACCAAGTATGCCATCGCTCTTGGGCGCGGCGGGCTGCGTATTCGCTGCCTGCCATGGTGATGATGTTGGTATCTGGGTAAAGAGACACGTGTTGTTGCAGAGCGTCGCGCCAACGTGGGGTCTGGTAATAGTCTACGGCGAATCCGCGTTGCCGGAGCATTTCCGCATAATGGCGCATGGCACTAATGACCAAAATTAATTTGTGGCGTTGATATTGGCGGAGCCTGATGCGGGCCTGACTTTCGACCAACATAATCCGGATCTGGTCGGCCGGCATGATGGATTGGGCATACGCAATGGCAGGATGGTCAGCCAGGAGTTGATCCGCCAAAATAGCCACGGTGAGCATCATAAAACGTCAATTCTGTAGTACGCACGCACGGATAGCGTATTGTTAGCGGTGGGCGTCAGGTAATGGGAAGCGAATCACAATAAACAAAATTGCCACACACACCGCGCCTACAACCAAGGCCAAAGGGGCGCCAGTGGCACTAATGTCTGCGAGATTTACCCCATGACCGAGCCATGTGGTCATATTGGTCACGAGTAATCCGCCAAATGACGGTACGCCGATGAGCGTTACCGCGTGGAGACTCATGACGCGGCCCCGTAAATGCCCGGGTACTTCGAGTTGGAGCATAGTGGCAATCATCGTGGTCGCCGCGGTACTGATAATCCCCACGAGCACCAACAACATTGCGGCTAATGTCCACCATGGACTCAAGGCAAATCCTGCCAGCAACACCGCAAAAGCCAAGCCTGCGATTCGCAGATTGGTGGCGTTGGGGGTGATTTTGGGGATAGAGGCAAGTCCCAATGCGCCAATCAGTGCACCGGCTCCTGCCGCTGACAACAAAATCCCGTAGCCTTGGGCGCTTATATGCCAGATATCATCGGCAAAAATCGGCAAGAGTTGTTGATACGAGCGCCCAAAGATAGACATAATCGTCGACGTCAACAACAATACGCCCGTCAAGCGGTGACTGATGGCAAAACGCACGCCCCCAAGCAGCGCTTCACCAAGCGTGGCGCTACTGGGTGGATGGGGAGCTTCGGCGGGCATATGGGTAATCGCATAAATGACGGCAAAGTAACTAATCGCATTGCCAAAAAACAACCAGCCTGGTCCCATCACCCCCAGCAAAAACCCAGCCAACGCCGGACCGACCAGCGCCGCCCCATTGTAAGTGGCAGAATTCAGCGCGAGGGCATTGAGCAGGTCTGCACGGGGAATCAGCGTAGGGATGAGTGCTTGGCGTGTCGGGTTATCAACTGCCAAAAGGGTGGCGTTCAGGAAGGTTGCAATCAAAATAAACCATGGTGTATTGTGGCCTGAAAAAGTCAATCCCGCCTGAATTAACGCCAGGATTGCCATGCTCCATTGCGTGATACGCAATATTTTGTTGCGCGGCAGGCGGTCGGCCAAATAACCACCAATGGGGGGCAAGGCAATCATCGGGATGGCAAAGGCAAGTCCCATCCAACCCAGGTAATGTGGATCATTGTTGGTCATTTTGTAGATGAGCCAATTTTGGGCCACATTTTGCATCCATGTGCCCATATTAGATACGAGCAACCCACTCCACAACAAGCGATATGGCCGATGGCGTAAGGCAGGGTATTGGCGTGCAAACATGGTATTCCTTTGTTACCGAGATTGGCAAGAGCATATCACTGTGATTAATCGAAATTGACCATGCCTTTGATAACCCCACTGGCTGGGTTCCGCCAATCCGCCATCAAACGAGGGAGCACATCTGGTGTGGTTTGATGGGTGGCCCATGCGGCAACATCGATACTTGGTAAAGCTGCAATCACTGCATCAAAATCTACTGCGGTCGCATTGCGACTCGCCAATACGGTGATTTCGCGGCGATGTAAATCGGGATCGCTAAATTGTAATGTGCCTTGAACAATCCCTAACAGCACTAACTTGCCACCATGCCCAGGAATTCCAAACGAGGCTTCCATGGCCGCTGGATGTCCAGTCGCATCAATAACGATATCGGCAGCGTGACCATCAGCTATTGCTTTGGCGGCGGCAACGACATCTGTGGTAGGATCTACGGCATTCTGCACCAATTTGTGTGTCATGGCGAAATCACGACGGATTGGGCTGGGGTCGATAGCGCTGACCTGGAGTCCACGCGCGCGGGCGGCTAATGCGACGCCTAACCCAATCGGTCCCAATCCGACAACCACGATACGATCGTCTGCTTGCGGTGCGGCGCGGCGGACGGCATGGAATCCGATCGACAACATTTCAACCAATGCCAAGCCATCAACGCTGACGCCGCGGGCATGGTGTAAATGAGTAGCAGGCAGGTTGATATATTCGCGCATGCCGCCATCGGTATGGACACCAAGTACACGCAATGATGCGCAACAATTCGTCAACCCACGTTGACAGGCACGACAATGGCCACATTCAAGGTACGGGCGTACAGCCACTGTGTCACCGACGGCGACATTGTTGACTCCAGCACCACACGACACGACTTCAACGGCCAGCTCATGACCAAGGATACGCGGGTAACTAAAAAACGGTTGTTTACCTGCAAAGGCATGCAAGTCAGTTCCACAAATGCCAACGCGGCGGACCCGCACTTGAACTTCCCCTGCGGAAGGTGCCACAGGACGCGCGGCTTCGCCGAGACGCATGTCGCCAATGTCATGTAATACGAGCTGTCGCATTGAGTCCCTCTTTGGCACAAATAATAATAATGCCCCGATTATGGCATAGTTTTGCGGAGTAGATTACAGCATTCATGGGTATCAGTACGAAACGGGTTGGTTTTGGTTAGCGAAAGGCAAAGTGACTGCGAAAAATGCTTCGTTTTTGAGGGAGCCACAGGAACGGCGCTCGATGAAGGTACTCGACAGTTTGATATTGGCGATTTCGTGGTCAGGTCTTTGAATACGTAAAATCAGTCGTTTCACTGCCGTTTCGCCCATCAATGTCGTCGGTTGTTCCATCACCGTAAAAAACGGGAATAACACGCCGGCATACTCTAAATCGTCAAAGGTAACCAACGCAATATCATATGGGATACGCAATTGTCGTTCGGTGCAGACTTGCACAACTCCCATCGCGGTCATCGCATTGATAGCCATTATTGCATCCGGGAGAGCGTTTCGTTGACATAATTGTTGTGTGGAAACATACCCTGGCAACGCCAGCGAGGGGTTTTCTTCGAACACCAACGAGGAATCAAACGGTATTCCTGCCGTATCAAGCGCCAAGCGGTAACCATATAAGCGGTCGCGTGAGGTTGAAATGCGATTGTCTCCGCTGATAAAGGCAATGCGGCGATGACCGAGGGCAATCAAATGCTGGGTGATTTTGAGTGCAGCCTGTTGATTGTCACTTTGGACGACATCAATAGCCAAATTTGGTATTTCACGGTCGATCAAGATAATAGGACATTGGGCGTTCGTAAATGACTCCAAGGTAGCAAATGAGGCGTCGTTGCTTGGTGCAATGATAATCCCATCAACTCGTCGGGCAATTAAATCTGATAAATAACGTTTTTCAAGAGCAATATCACTCCGGCTATTACAGATGATCACACGATATTCATGGAGATTGGCAGCTTGTTCGACCCCATGCCCTATTTTGGTAAAAAAAGGATTGCCAATATCCGGTAAAATCAGCCCAATTGTATGGGCATTTCGCCGTGTGCCTTCACGTGACGGTTGCGGTGCGGAATAGCCTAAATCGCGGATTGCAGCCAAAATCGGGTCCGTGTATCGGCATGGACAGACACCGAGCCATTGATTACGCGAGAAACGGTCATAGGTGAAACACCGGTATGATGAGCTACATCGCGAATAGTTGGCGTTGATAAACTGCGTCGTGTTGGCATAAAATGGATAAAATCTCATCCAATCGAATAAAGTAAAACTTTAGATAAATTTTTCAAAACTGTCAATACTATAGTGTTTTCATTCTGGAACGTCAAAAAAGCCGTATTAAAGCCAAAATTGATTTGACTAGCTGCTGAGACGGGTTACCGTAACGAGACAATCAATTCCTCAATTGAATGATGGTCCACCGACATGTCAGCAGCAGATTAATTTGCCAAGAAACAATGGACACCACTTTTTCTGAGCCCTTCGATAAGGGAATTATCCGCAGCAAAATCACTTATTACGGTGTGAACTTGGTTGATGGGGATGAAGGGGTATGCACCGACGCGATTTAATTTGCTTGCATCGAGCAATGCGACGGTGCGACGGCATTGTTGGTGGATGAGTTGTTTGGTATCGGATTCTTCCCGACTAATATCGGTTAATCCCGTGCGAATACTAATACCGTGTGCTCCAAAAAACCCTGTATTTATGCGTAATTGTTGTAATAATCCAATTGAATGGATATCGACAATCGATTGTGAAATATGACGTAAGCGCCCACCGCAAATTACCACCACTATGGTGGGATATTCGATTAATGCCTGGCTGACCGATATGCTGTTGGTGACCACAGTAAGATTGTGACGCCTTCCCAAAAAAGGGACCAACGCAAATGTGGTACTACTCGAATCAATAAATATGGTATCGCCGTCGTTTACAAGCCTGGCAGCATAGCGCGCAATGGCTAGTTTGGTATCGGGTTGCTGTTGGGAGCGTGCTGCAAGCGATAATTCGAATTCGCGGTTGCGGATGGCTCGTGCCCCGCCATGTATGCGGGTAAGCAAGCGATGTTCTGCGAGATAATGCAGGTCGTTTCGGATGGTTGCTGCCGAAACAGTAAATTGATTTGCAAACGTTTCTATTGATATTTCCGTGTGGTGCTCAAGCGCATAGAGAATCGCACTGCGCCGCTCCTCACCTGTTAGTTTCGCCATGACGTGCTCATCCTCCGCGTGAATTTTGTCTATTGTAACGTGAGATGCGTGGGTGCGTGAACCGCTCTGAATATTACGAAATCATAAGATTTGACATATTTAATCATAAAACATACGATAATCGTAATATTTTGCGGTTTGCTATGGAGTGACAATGAGTGTGCGCACCAAAGAGCGACGCGAGCGGATTGTTGCCCTTGCGAAGCAAGATGGCTTTGTGAGCGTCGTGGAATTAGCACGACTTTTTCAAGTGTCTGAGGTGACGATTCGGAGCGATCTTGATGTGCTCGAATCACAAGAATTACTTACACGCACTCATGGTGGTGCGTTTTGCAGTGAACAACGGCGGCCTGGTCGCAAAAGTGGTATCCCGGGGCGTGCTGAGCGCGTCGCAAATGGAGCATTGGCTTTGATAGATGATTATGACGCCATCATGATTGAAGGTGGTGATGCAGGGCTATCATTGGCATCACATTTGCAAGAGCGACGTGGTTTGATGATCTATAGCGATAGCATAGAAATTACCATCCAACTGGGAAAATCGACGCATACGACTGCCTTACTTGGCGGGGTGATTGTCGACGGTCGTAGCATTGGTTGGCCGGATGCAAATCAGTTTTTGCCTGCAGGTGTGCGTGCACGGTCGCTTTTTTTGTCGGGATTGAGTCAAGATGAACTCGGACGTGATGTGGTAGTGCGGCGTGACACTTTGCGCCGGCGCATGATGGATGTCTGTGATCAAGTCGTGTTGATGGTTGAAAGTGCAGATTTGGCAGCGTGGGTCAAGCGTGATCAGCAAGGGGATTTCGAAAGAATCACACGGATTATTACTGATGACGCAATTGATAGTGCGACTATCACTCGCCTAGCCGGTACCGGCATCCCCATGACAATCTGTGGCATGGCGAGTCGGCGCCATGTCGAAAATATGCCATCACGGCGATGGCGGATTGGCTTTGCAAATCAAGACGAGCGGTTGCCTTTTGCTGCTGCAGTACGGAGTGGTATGGTCAGTGCTACCGCACAGGCAGGGGTTGATTTGTTGCTCGCCGATAATCGCAGTGACGGTGATGTAGCGTTAGCCAATGTTGCATCGTTCATCAAAGCCCAAGTCGATTTGGCCGTCGTATTCAATACTGATGCGCGTGCCAACAACAGGATTGTAGAGGCGTTGCGTCAAGTTAATGTGCCAGTGATTGCTATCGATATCCCTATTCCTGGGGCGACGTTTTTTGGGTTTGATAATTACCGCGCAGGCTTGATGACCGGGAGGGTGTTGGGCCAATACGTGCGACGTCAATGGCATGGGGTGGTTGATGTCGTGTTTTCGCTCGGTTTGCCTATTTCGGGTCCGGTACCGGCAGCACGTATGCAGGGGCAAATCGATGGGGTACGTGAGCAGATAAGCCTCCCCGACAACCGGATTGTCCATCTCGATAGCCGTAACACCAGTGTTGATTCGTGCGCTGCCACACGCCAAGCCTTAAAAAAAATCCGCCGTAGCGACCGTGTGGTGATTATCGGCATTAATGATGAGGCCGTGTTAGGTGCGTTATCCGCATTTTCCGAAGATGGGACATTAGCACGCTGTGTCACCGCGGGGCTGGGGGGAGACGTCGATGCCTTGCGGGAGCTCCGACGCCCAGGTAGTCGCATGATTGGTGCGGTAGCCAGTTTCCCCGAACGGTATGGCGAACGCGTGGTCGAACTCGTCAGCGACATTTTGCAGCGACGGGTGGCACCACCTGCGCGATACACCAACCATTGCTATGTTTTGTCAGACGAAACGATGCGCCTGCTCGACTTGACTTCGTTGCGGGGGAGTGTCATCTCTGCTAGCGAATATAGTGCGCAACGTCGAACTGCACAATAATTTACGATATTTTGGGAATACCCAACAATTATTGTTATTTCAACTCTGCATGGGAATCCATCCTGCATTCGGTAGGTGATTTCTTGTAGAATGGCTTTGATAGGGTGATGGAGTGAAATCGACGAGCAGACAAAGGAGTCACGAAATGGCAAATGTATCTGGATATGCGGCATTGGCAGAATCACTGAATGCTCAGGGACTCGATGTCAATGCGATTAAAGCAGCGCTCAAATCCCAAAAAATCGAAACACCAAGTTGGGGCTATGCCAATAGCGGGACACGTTTTAAAGCATTTGCATGGCCTGGTGCAGCCCGTACCACACGTGAAAAACTCGATGATGCAGCCATGGTGCATCGGATGACTGGTATCGCCCCGTCGGTGGCAGTCCACATTCCTTGGGACAAACCAGAAGATGGCGATTATGCCGGCATGTGCCAATATGCTGAACAGCAGGGGATAGCGATTGGTGCGGTCAATCCAAACGTGTTCCAAGATGATCAATATCGTTTGGGCTCACTCGGTAACCCCGACAAAAGCATCCAAGAAAGCGCCCTCGATCATATGCTTGAGTGTTGCGATATTATGGCCAAAGTCAAAAGTACCGCATTAAGTCTGTGGTTTGCGGATGGCACTAATTATGCCGGCCAAGATAGTCTGCGGGGGCGCAAGCGTCGTTTCGAAGAGGGACTTACGCAAGTCTACAAACAACTTCCTGCCAATGGGCGTATGTTAATTGAATACAAGTTTTTTGAGCCTGCGTTTTATAGTACCGACATCCCCGATTGGGGCACTGCGTATGCCTGGGCGCTCAAACTTGGACCACAGGCCCAAGTTCTCGTCGACCTCGGTCATCATGCCCAAGGGGTCAACATCGAGCAAATCGTGACGTTTTTGTTGGATGAAGGGCGTCTAGGCGGTTTCCACTTCAATAATCGCAAGTATGCTGATGACGACTTGATTGTGGGCAGCACCAACCCGTACGAACTCTTTTTGATTTACAACGAATTAGCCGGAGCCGAGTTGGGGCACGATGAACCATCGCGGACGTGTGTGCAGGATGTTGCCTACATGCTCGATCAGTGTCATAACATCGAAGGTAAACTGCAAGCGATTATTTATTCGGTGCTCAACTGCCAAGAAGCGTATGCCAAGGCTTTGATTGTACCGCGCCACACCTTGGCTTCCATCCAACAAAATGGGGATGTATTGACCGCACATCGTTTGTTGAGTGACGCCTTCCGCACCGATGTGCGTCCGCTGTTAGCGCAAGTACGACTCGAGATGGGTGTACCTACTGACCCGATTACAGCCTATCTGGCGAGTGGATACGAAGCCAAAATCGCCCGCGAACGGGGCTTGGCTGATGCATCTGGTGGGTTTCAATAAAAATATAGTCTGATAAGAGTAACTGGGAACGCATGGAGTGACGAATCACTCCATGCGTATCTTTTTGACCAGTCCAAACGGTATTCTCGCATAGCTAAATGGTATGCGAAAGGAATGCAAATGGTACGCCAAATATTAGTGGTCGCATGGGACGATACTTCGCTCAGTGGGGATGACACGGAGTGGATGGTGGTTGCGAAAGAAGCATTGCGGTTGAGTGTTGGTCGCATTGGCTGTATTGCGCTGGGATGCAGGGTGACCAAAGTGGGGGTGCGTTTGGTTATCGAGTGTAATAATCAACATGATCCCGGTGAATTAATCGAATGGGTGCGCGCGGCAGCACGCTATGCGATAACTCGGTACCTCGGATATGGACCGCAATGGGATGCGCCTTACCGGTTTGCATGGATAAGCGGTGCGGCAGTTGCCGAGGAGATTACAGCTTGTTTAACCATAAAATAGTACGTGGAATCTGCAAAAACTCGTAGCTGTCTCACTATTGAGAATATGTGCACTATCTGAAAGAAAGTCGTGAAATCTGGCTAAAATTACGTACGTATGACGCTGATTGTCTATGCTAAAATAACAGCATCCACCGTTATTCTGGAGCACCGCAATGAAGCGATCTACGTACGTAGTTGACACGACCAAAAGCCCTCATGCCATGTTGCGGCCTTTGCCGTTGCAAGGCGTGCAGTTGCGCGATACTTTTTGGGCACCACGAATTCATACCAATGCCCATGTGACCTTGCCGTCGCAATATACACATTGTGAAGAAACCGAACGGATTGCCAACTTCCGGCGCGCAGCCGGTAGTGAAGAAGGTGAATTCGTCGGGTTGTTTTTTAATGATTCAGATGTATACAAGTGGCTCGAAGCGGTCGGGTCGAACGATGTAATTAGTGATTCTCCGGCATTGCAAATCATTGCGCGCTCGGTGATTGCCGACATCGTGTCGGCGCAACGTAGTGACGGCTACCTCAATTCGTACTTTAGCAAAGAGCGTAGCGATGAGCGCTGGACCAACTTTGACCTGCACGAAATGTATTGTGCCGGGCATTTGATGCAGGCCGCTGTCGCCATCTACCGCGCCAACGGCGATCGGGTGGCGCTGGATGCAGCATGTGGGATGGCTGACCATATTGATGCTACTTTTGGTCCGGCGGATCAAGGCAAACGCCCCATCACCGATGGCCACCCCGAAATTGAACTTGCCTTGGTAGAGCTCTATCGCGCCACCAACAATCAACGCTATTTGACCTTGGCCGACTTTATGGTGTCGGTGCGGGGTGCCAACCAAATCCGTAACAAGGTGTTTGGGTATGATTATTACCAAGACCATATGCCGTATCGCGACCTCGATGTGGTGATTGGGCATGCGGTTCGGATGCTCTATTTGGCCGCCGGAGCCACCGATGTCTGGCTCGAAACCGGCGACGCCACCCTCAAACGGGCCATCGATGCCCAGTGGCACAACTTGACCCAAAAGCGCATGTATGTCAGTGGTGGGATTGGTTCGCGCTGGCATGGCGAAGCAATCGGTGATGATTACGAATTGCCCAATGATACCGCCTACACCGAAACCTGTGCCGCCATCGCATCGGTGATGTGGAATTGGCGTTTGCTCCAAGGCACCGGTGAAGCACGTTATGCAGATTTGTTGGAATGGACGTTGTACAACGCCGTGATGCCTGGGTTGTCGCTGGGTGGCAGTGAGTATTTCTATCAAAATCCGTTGAGCAACAACGGCAGCCACCGCCGTTCGGCGTGGTTTGGCTGTGCTTGTTGTCCACCCAACGTGGCACGTTTGTTAGCGCAACTGGGGAGCTACGTGGCCAGCGTTGATAGTGACACGCTATGGATCCATACATACATCCAAGGCAGTATTGACACCCATGGCAGTGGTTTGGATGCAGCTGTGCACGTTACCTCCGATTATCCTTGGGATGGTCGGATTACCGTCAGTGTCACCCGGGGCGGGCAATGGGGTTTGAAATTGCGCGTGCCCAGCTGGGCGAGTGGCGCAACGGTGCTTATCAACGGCGAACGGCGCATCGCCCAGCCCGATAGCTATGTAACCATCCGGCGGTCCTGGCAGATAGGTGACGAGGTGGTGTTGGATTTGCCGATGAATCCGCGCATGATAAGTGCACACCCTGCTGTCCAAAATAATGCCGGTCGTGTGGCTGTGGCCCGCGGACCGATTTTGTATTGTATCGAACAAGCAGACAATCTACAGCCAGTTCCCAGTCTCCACATCGATTCTCGGACAAAATGGGAAGTTGTCGATGGCCCGAGTGCACTGGGTTATCACAAATCGCTCCTTGCGCGCGGTGCATCGGTAGCGATGCCCGGAGACGCATTGTATGCCCCATGGCGGCGCGATGACAGCGATCCCGTGACGGTGACGTTGATTCCGTATCATTTGTGGGCAAATCGTGAAGCTGGGGCGATGAATGTATGGATACCGGTAGACAATCAATGATTATTGGCATTGACCTCGGTGGCACCAAAATAGCTTTTGCGTTGGTTGACAGCGACACCGGGACTGTGCGTGCCCGTAAGGTGGCGCCCACCAATTCTCAGGCTGGTGCTGACGATGTGATGGCGCGCATGGTGACCCATGTTATCCAACTCTGTACCCAAGCTGAGGTAGCCCTGACGCAAGTCAGTGGGATCGGGATTGGCGTACCGGGAGTCTTTGATGACGCTACTGGCCATACGTTGTTTTTACCCAACCTCGTTGGTACCTGGCGGGATATAGCAGTCGGACCGACGTTGACGGCCGACCTTGGCGTACCGACGTGGCTAATTAATGACGCCCGAGCCTTTGTTTTGGGCGAAGCGGTCTATGGCGCTGGGCGAGGGTACGATAATGTGGTGGGATTCACCGTCGGCACGGGAATTGGTGGCGGGGTGGTCATCCACCAGCAGCTCTATCTCGGTATTGAAGGCACCGCTGGGGAATTTGGCCATCAAACCTTGGCGCTCGATGGTCCACAGTGTGGCTGTGGCAATTATGGCTGCCTCGAAGCCTTTGCGAGTGGGCCAGCCATGGTCGCCCAAGCGCGACTATTGTTGGAGCAACAGCGTGCACCGAAATTGGCCACATTGCTGACCGGAGGTCATGAGTTGACCCCGGCGCTGTTGCGTCAGGCTGCCGAATCTGGGGATACCGCGGTTGCTGCAGTGCTCGAAACCGCATATCGATATTTGGGAACTGGGGTCGCCAATGTCGTGTCGTTGTTCAGTCCCAATGCGGTGATAATTGGCGGCAGCGTTGCCAATTTGGGTGAGCCGTTGTTTGCGGGGGTGCAGCGCGAGGTCGTCACGCGCTGTAAGGCGACACCGGTTGATCAAATCGCCATCGTGCCTGCCGCCTTGGGTGGCGATGCGGGGGTGCTGGGGGCAGCGTGTTGGGCGGCGCATCGGAGTGGTCAACAACAATTTGGACCGCTTTCATAGGAGTTTGCATGATCGAATACCAACCGCGTAATCCGCGCACCTATAACCCAGCAATTGCCTTGATTGGCTGTGGTGGGATTACCCAGCATCATCTGAACGCCTACAAAAACGCCGGCTACAAGGTCGTGGCGTTGTGTGATGTTGATGCGGTCCGGGCCGAAGCGCGTCGCCAAGAATTTTTTCCAGAGGCTCAAGTGTTTACCGATGCCCAGGCGTTGTTGCGCCGTGACGATATCGAAGTAGTCGACATCGCCACCCATCCAGCGGACCGCGTGCCATTGCTCCATGCGGCGTTGGGTGCGCGTAAGCATGTGCTCAGCCAAAAACCGTTTGTGCTTGATTTGGACGAAGGAGAGCGGTTGGTCGAATTGGCCGAGCGCAACGGTGTCAAACTAGCTGTTAACCAAAACGGTCGCTGGGCACCCCACGTAGCCTATATGCGCGGGCTAGTGGCTGCAGGCGAGCTTGGCGCGATTAGTAGTGTTGATCTCTCTGTCCACTGGGATCACAACTGGGTCGTCGGGACGGTTTTCGACAATATCGACGATTTAATTTTGTATGACTTCGCCATTCATTGGTTTGATATGGTCTCGTGCTACTTGCCCAACCAAGCCGCCGAGCGGGTCTATGCCCAGGTGCGGCATAGTCCCCACCAAAAAGCCCGCCCGCCGTTGTTGGCGCATGTGGCGGTGGAGTATGCGCATGCCCAAGTCACCATGAGTTTCAATGCCGATACTCGCATCGGCAGTCAAGACCGCACCCACATTGTGGGTGATGCGGGGGCGGTCTTGAGCAGCGGCAGTGGTTTGCAGTCACAACAGGTGACGGTGTATGGGGCGGCAGGGCAAACAACCCCCACCTTGTCGGGTGCTTGGTTCCCCGATGGGTTCCACGGGACGATGGCTGAGTTGTTGTGTGCCATCGAAGAAAATCGCCAGCCATCCAATAGTGGCGCGAATAATTTGCATAGTCTTGCGTTGTGTTTTGCGGCGATTGCGAGTAGTCGTGACGGGCTATCGTATACGCCGGGTGATATACGTCGCTTGCCAAATTGAGTTTTTAGTTGGTAGCTATACAGAGGAGCATGACAATGAAGACATGGAAGTTTGTAGGTGTGAATTTTGACCATATGCACATGGGAGACTTACTCCGCAAGGTGTATGAGCACCCCAATGCCGAAATCGCTGGTATCTGCGATGCCGATCCGGCCCGCATGCAAGCCGCCATCGCCAACTTCAATATCCCGGCCGACAAAGTGTTTACCGATGTCGCTGCGTGTATGAAGGCGACCAAACCCGATGTGGTATTGTTGTGTGCCGGCACGGCGTTTCATGCTGATTATGTAGAAATGTTGGCACCGTACGGGGTGAATATTTTGGTTGAAAAACCATTCGCCGCCACCTTGGCCCAAGCCGACCGTATGATTGCGGCTATGACTAAATCGGGCAAACAGATGATCATCAATTGGCCGTTGGCGTGGTACCCACCCCACCTCACCGCCAAACGCTTGATTGACGAAGGGGTGATTGGCAAGGTCATGGAAGTGCATTACTACGACGGTAATCGTGGGCCACTACACCATGTAGCCGATAAACACGAAGTATCTCCACAGGAAGTCGCCCGCCAGAAAAACCTAGCGTGGTGGTACCAAAAAAAAGCCGGTGGTGGCTCGATGCTCGATTACCTCGGCTATGGCGTAACCTTGGGAACGTGGTATCACGGTGGTGATAAACCACTCGAAGTCACTGCTGTGGTAGACGAACCAATAGGGCTCGAAGTCGACGAACACAGCATCACCATTGCCCGCTATGCTAAGGGTTTGTCGAAATTCGAAACGCGCTGGGGCGCATTTACTGATCCTTGGACGCACCAACCACAACCCAAGTGTGGCTTTGTGATTGTCGGCACCGACGGCACAATCGCCTCTTACGATTATGAACAGACAATTCGGGTGCAAACCCGTGCCAAACCAGAAGGCTATGTAATCCCGGTTGATACCTTTGGTTCCCCGATGCAAGACCCCATTCAAAACTTTATCCATACGTTGTCCACAGGCGCCCCGATCCATGGTCCGTTGTCGGTAGAAATTTGTCGAATTGGTCAACAAATTGTCGAAACGGCAGCCTTGAGTGCCCAAACCAAACAGGCGCAGAAATTAGTCCAATAAAAAAACGGTAGCTATGCGACATAGGCGTAAATATCGCCTATGTCGCATCACTGAAATCTATAGACACAGGGAGCATGTATGACGCATCTCGATCCGGCGGAGCGCTATTTGGACGCGGCGTTCCAAATTTTGCAGGACATCAAAGCCAGCCAGCTGCCTGCTATCCGCGTCGCGGCGCATATCTGTGCCGATGCCATTGCTGCGGGTGGTCTAGCGCATTTATTTGGGACTGGGCATTCGCGGATTCCCGTCGAAGAAATCTACCCGCGCCATGGCAGCTTCCCCGGCTTCCACCCCATCATTGAACTTTCGCTGACCAATCACACTCAAGTCGTAGGCAATAACGGCCAACGCCAAGCGATGTTCCTCGAAAAACTAGAGGGATTTGGCGAAGTGATTTTGCGCAATTTTGTCTTTGGGGCTAACGATTGCATGCTAATTTTTTCGAATAGTGGTGTCAACGGCGTGGTAATCGATGTGGCGTTGGGTGCCAAAGCCCGAGGCATGAAGGTAATTGCCGTCGTGTCGCTGGCGCATTGCTTGGGTTCGACCATCAAACATAGCTCGGGCAAACGCTTGCCCGATATCGCCGATGTGACCATCGACAACTGTTCGCCGCTAGGGGACGCCATGGTGACGGTCGATGGGTTGGCCGAGCCGGTCGGTCCGGGGTCGTCGCTGGGCTATGTGACGGTGGTCAACATGCTCAAATGTTTGGTGGCCGAAGAACTAACCGCCCGTGGTCAGCCACCTTTGGTGTTGACGAGTAGCACCTTGATTGGGAGCAAAGCCTCAGCAGAATTATTTGACCGCAGCTATGATGAATTTCGCGCGCGGATTGCGCCACTATATGGCGCACAGCCCCGCCAAGGAGAGTAACAAATGAAGCAACAACCACTGCGTACGAGTGTCATCGGTAGCTACCCCTTCCCGGCGTGGCTGGAATACGCAGCCGATCATTTACAAGACTTTGGCCGCGACGACATCGCCGAAATGCAACGTGATGCCGTAATTACCGCCGTATACGACCAAACCAATGCAGGGCTTGATGTGATT
This sequence comes from Singulisphaera sp. GP187, assembly GCA_943328915.2. GTDB lineage: Bacteria > Chloroflexota > Chloroflexia > Chloroflexales > Roseiflexaceae > UBA965. The sequence goes on from CALQBW020000002.1 coordinate 74,028, forward strand.
AGCGATGGTGAACAAACCCGCCTCGATTTTAATTTGTCGTTTTATGGCTACATCGACGGGATCGCGCGTGAAGACGCTGGGGCTCGTCGCTACGGTCCCCCCGCCCACGACCAACGGGGCAAGCATACAATTGTGGGGCCGATTGTAGCATCACGTGGCTTGGGTGTGGTCGAAGAATACAAGCGTTTGGTCGAATTGGCGCCGGCTGGCCCGACGCTCAAAGCGAGTGTGCCCGGACCATATACGTTGAGTGGGCGCTTGTCCCCTAATGCCAATTACCCCGATCGTTATGCAATTGCCGAGGCCTTGTTGCCTATCGTCCAAGCTGAATTGGTGGCCTTGGTGGCGGCAGGGTGTCGTGAACTGACCGTCGATGAGCCGTCGATGAGCTGTTACGCCTTCAAAGAAGATACCGCTCGCATGGTTGATTTGTTTAACCGCACGGTGGCGCCGGTGGTGGGCAAAACCCGCTTGTCGACCCATTTGTGTTTTGGTAATTTCAAGGGGCGGGCTGTGGGTCCACGCCAATACGCCCCTATGTTCCCGGCGTTTTATGGCATGACCGTCGACGAAATGCACCTCGAAATGGCGAGTCGTGAATTTGCTGAGCTTGAAGCCATCGAACAAGTTGCCCAACACTTCGATGTGGCGGTGGGGATTGTCGATGTCAAAAGTTATTACATCGAAACCCCCGCCGATATCGCGCATCGTGTCCGCGCCTGCTTGCGGTACGCCCCCGCCGACCGCTTGGTGTTTGCACCCGATTGTGGCTTGAGCCAAACTGCCCGCTGGGCCGCCAAACGTAAATTAACCAACATGGTGGCAGGGGTCAATATCGTCCGCCAAGAATTGGGGATCGGCTAAATGAAACGTGGGGGTGGTCAGTGCCACCATCCCCATTTTTTGTGTTGTTGCGTGAGGACACCATGAATATTACGATGCTCGGGACGGGGCTGATTGCGCGCTTTTATACCCAAACCATCCAACGGGGGCGGAGCGCCGACAAAGTGACCACCGTCTATTCGCGTAGCCAAGCCAGCGCCGATCGCTTTGCCCAAGAATATGGCGCCACCCTCGCCACCACCGACATGACGGCTGCCATCGCCGACCCCCGCACCGAATTGGTGGTGGTGGGCTTGCCCAACTACCTGCACGAAGCAGCCGTGATTGCGGCTGCCAAGGCCGGCAAAGGAGTGCTTTGTACAAAGCCGTTGGGGCGAACTGCCGCCGAAGCGTATCGCATGCTCCAAGCCGTCGAAAAAGCTGGCGTGTTTGCGGGCTACCTCGAAGATCTGGTGTATACCCCCAAAACCCTCAAAGCGCTCCAGTCGGTCGCCGCCGGTGCGCTGGGTACCGTGCTGTGGGCGCGCTCGCGTGAAACGCACCCGGGACCACACAGCGACTGGTTTTTTGACAAACAATTGTCGGGCGGGGGGGCCATCATTGACATGGGCAGCCATTGTATCGAAATCGCCCGTAATTTTATCGGCAAACATATCCGCCCTGTTGAGGTGATGTGTTGGGGCGATACCCAAGTCCATCCCATCGATGCCGAAGATCATGCGGTAGGGATGGTACGCTACGAAAACGGCGCCATGGGGCAATTTGAGTGTAGTTGGTCGTTCCGTGGGGGCATGGATTTGCGCGACGAAGTCAGTGGTACCGAAGGGACGATTTGGTTGAACCACTGGTTACGCACCGGCTTCGAAATGTTTACGGCAACGGGTCAAAACGGCTATGTGGCCGAAAAAGCCGAAGGGGACAAGGGCTGGTTGTTCCCCGTCGGTGACGAAGAAGCATCGCTGGGCTACCCCACCATGTTTGATGACATGTTTGCCGCCTATGATGCCAAAAAAGCTCCCATGGAGACGTTTTATGATGGCTATGTCGTCAATGCCATCATGGATGCAGCCTATGCGTCAATGCAAACCAAACGCTGGGAAGCGGTGCAGCTTGCCGACTGGCGTGGCGCTACTGATGTGCCACATGTGTCGGTGCGTCGTGACTTTGATGCCGATTATCATCTCATCAAAGAAGAATTGATGCCCGATGGGAGCACCAAAGTCATCGTGCGCCACAAGCAGACGGGGGCTCTGGAACAGCGCGTGCAGCGATGATTGTGCCACTCCATTCCGATAAGCAATTTTTGGAAGATGTGACAGCGACAGTGGCGCGCCGGCAAGGTGTGTCGTTGTGGTGGTTGGGGCAGAGTGGGTTTTTGGTGCATTATGACGGGCTCTGTATCGCCATCGACCCCTATTTGTCTGATTCGTTGACCCGCAAATATGCAGACACAACCAAACCCCATGTGCGTATGACGGCCCGGGTGGTGGATCCGGCGTTATTGGCGATGGTGGGACTGGTGACCTCGAGCCACAATCATACCGACCATCTCGACGCCGAAACGATTGGCCCCATCTACCGTGTAAACCCTGCCCTCATGGTACTTTGTAGTGCCGCCAATGTCGATTTTGCTCAGCAACGCCTTGGCATTATGCCGACTGGATTAGTGATTGGCGTACCATATACGTATGGTCCGTTTGTGATCCACGCGGTGCCGGCGGCGCATAATCTCCGCGAGCAAGACGATGCAGGTCATGAGCGCTATATTGGGGTTGTCGTAGAGGTTGGTGGCGTGACCATCTATCATAGTGGAGATACGTTGCGCTACGATGGTATGGTCGAAATACTCCGCCGTTGGGTGATTGATGTAGCGTTGTTGCCGATTAACGGCAACGACCCTGCCCGTGGAGTGGCCGGCAATCTCGATGGCGCAGAGGCGGCCCAACTCGCCTACGATATAGGGGCGCGATTGGTAGTACCATGCCACTATGACATGTTTACCTTCAACACGGTGAACCCGGCCATGTTTGTTGATATGTCGCGGCAACTTGGGCAAGCATATCGTGTGCTGCAGGCCGGTGAATGTCTCAATATGTGATGATAATGGTAATGCGAATTAAGGAAGCACCACATGAATGATGGGGCAAGTACACCAGTACCACGTGGTGGCTGGATGTTAATTGGATTGACGAGTATCAATATTATCATTCAATTGATTGTGGCAGGAGTTGTCAAATATTCGACTCAAGTGGCATGGACAACGCTATGGGTGATGGCACTCATTTATGCGGTTGTATTGCTGTTGAATGTGGTGCGTTTTGTGGTCTGGGGTGTGATTCATCAACGCTATCCATTGGGGATTGCCTATGCCTCGTCGGCGCTGCTCTTCCCGTGTATTGTGGCGTTGTCGGCCTACTATGGTGAGCCAGTAACTTGGCGCAATATTGCTGGTGTGGTGCTCGTGATGGTTGGCGTAATCGCCTTGGTCCGAGATGTAGGTTGATTTGGTAATCAAAAAAGGACAATTCGATGGCATGGTTGTTGTTATTGGGCAGTGTGATTTTTGCCGTATTAGGGCAGTTATTTTATAAACGGTATAGCCAGACCAAACGATGGATTTGGTTGATAATCGGGTTAGGGTTGTTCTGTTTGGCAGTACCATGTACGATGATTGCCGCGCGTAGTTTGGGTATTGGGACAGTTTATGTTGGTACTTCGTTGTCATATATTTTGGCACCAATGTTGGGTTGGTGGTTTTTTGCAGAGCAAGTAAAGCCGAGTCAGTGGAAGTATTTTGGGTTAATTATGTTGGGGGTGATTGTGTATGCCTGGGTATAGGTATAAGATTTTGGGCAGCTCATCGTTGTGCAAAAAATGTTTTTTGCGCTATCGTAATGGTATAAAAAAAGGGCACCAGGTTATGATGCGGTAGTGAGTTTGTTGAAGGGGTGCTGAGATGCAACGATTGCTTTTTTTACAAAAAATAACAAATAATCCGCGCATTATTGGCGTGAGCATAAGTGTAATTTTTGTCGTTATGATGTGGTTATTACCGCTACCAACGCACGTCGATGTAGGCAGTGTTGATATGCCATGGGTGAGTGATTTTTATGCAACCCAACAACAAAACGAAACGAGCTATCGCTGGTCATATGCACGAGGGAATATTATCCTGACGGGCCTTGGTGGCGGGGAATATACGTTGCACCTTGTGATGCGGAGTGTGCAGTCTACGGGAGTGCAGATTGCTGTTGATGGTGCGAATGTCGGTACACTCGCAGTCATCGATCAATTTAAGGAGTATGTGATACCACTGCATGTGCCATGGCGGAGCAATGGTGAGGTTGCTGTTACGATTCAATGCGCTCAGCCGCAAATGGATGGGAAACGACC
>CALQBW020000003.1 GCA_943328915.2 Singulisphaera sp. GP187
AAATTCCGCGATAATCTATACCACGACGCCGAAGAAGATTTGTGGCTCGTGCCCACCGCCGAAGTGCCCGTCACCAACCTGCACCGCGACGAAATCTTCGACGCCAACCAATTGCCTATCCACTACTGTGCCTATACGCCCTGTTTCCGCCGTGAAAAAATGAGTGCCGGACGTGACGTGCGTGGCATCAAGCGCGGCCACCAATTCGACAAAGTCGAAATGTACAAATTCGTCCATCCCGACACCAGCTACGCTGAACTCGAGCAACTGCGCCTCGATGCCGAAGAAAGCTGCCGCTTGCTGGGCATCCCCTACCGCACCAAAATCCTCTGTACCGGCGATATGGGCTTTGCCTCGACCAAAACCTACGACATCGAAGTCTGGGCGCCTGGCCAAGATGAATGGCTGGAAGTCAGCTCTTGTTCCAACGTCGAATCGTTCCAGGCCCGCGCCACCAACATCCGCTTCCGCGCCGAAGCCGGCGCCAAAACCGAATTCGTACATACCCTCAACGGCTCGGGTTTGGGCATCCCCCGTACCATGATTGCCATTATGGAAAACTACCAGAATCCCGATGGTTCGATTACCGTGCCCGATGTGCTCCGCCCCTACCTCGGTGGCATCGACACCATCCAATCCTATACCCGTAAATAACCACGAAACCCCCTGTGCAGATCGAATCTGCACAGGGGGTTTCGTTATTTCTTACATGACATGATAGGCCATAACCACTAAATCGTGACGGTTGCCGTGGCGATCGTGGGCATGCTTACTAAACACCCCCTCGCGATTAAAGCCGAGCCGCTCAAAAATCGCGCGTCCACTGACTTGGACCGCCAACATTTCGACAATTACTTTGGCGACACCCAATCCACGGGCAGCCTCAAACACTGCTTTGGCCATGTGGAGGCCCAAACCACTGCGTCGAAAATTTTCGCCAACCATCAACTGGATATCACCTACGTGCGATGACCAGCCCGCCAAACGCCGCACCGCACCATATGCGACGATCGTGCCGTCGTCGAGCGCCGCGACCACTTGCCGCCAGTTTTCGGCCGCGCTAGCGTTGACAAGCCGATTTATAATATCGGGGTTTTGTAAATCATCTTCGAGGTATAACAAATCATCTTGGGGAAGGCGCTGGCCAAACTGCATCAACGCCGCCAAATCACTATACGCCAAAAAACGAATGGTAACATGGTGGCCGTTGCGTAACGTAATGGGCGCCGCTGCCGATACGTGCGTGGTCATGTGCGCTTTCCTTCTCGTATACAAAAATCCATTACGTCCTTATACGCACAATGTGCAGTTCTGGATGAGTAAACTTCGTGCAAATTATCACATATTTGTATTATACCTGTTTTTGTGTGTTTGTCACGCCGAAAAAGCCAGCGGCGTTGGATATGTTGCCATACCCGTCGCCGCTGTAATTTTTTTGTAATGAAAGCGAAAACCGTAGGCTTAGATGCGCGCCTTGACCGCTGCAACCACCGCTTCAGCAGTGATACCAAATTGGGCGTAGAGTTCGCTGGCGGGGGCTGATGCCCCGAAGCCTTGCATGGTGACGAGGCCACCATTGATGCCCACATACCGTTCCCACCCCAACGATACACCTGCTTCGACTGCTACCCGCGCCGTAATATGGGCGGGCAACACGCGTGATCTGTAGTCGGCGGACTGTGCCTCAAACAAGGCGTGACAAGGCATGCTCACCACGCGGGTATCGATACCTTGGGCTTCAAGTTGATCGGCGGCCGCCATGGCAATTGCTACTTCGGAGCCCGACGCAATCACGATGGCCGCAGGGGTGCCCCCTTGGGCTTCACGGAGCACATAGGCGCCCTTGGCAGCCATCTGGGCGGGGGCGTAGCGCTGACGGTCGTAGAGGGGCAGTTTTTGGCGGCTAAGGATCAGCGCCGTGGGATGACTCTGTTGCGCCAAGGCCACTTGCCAAGCCACGGCTGTTTCGGCGGCGTCGGCAGGGCGAATTACCCACAAATTGGGGATGGCGCGCAGGGCAGCCAAATGCTCGACCGGTTGATGGGTTGGACCATCTTCACCCACACCGATACTGTCGTGAGTAAAGACGTATATGACCGGTTGGTGAGATAACGCTGCTACCCGGATCGAACCACGCATATAGTCAGAGAAGGTCAAAAAGGTACCACCGTAGGGACGGACGCCCCCATGCGCCACCATGCCATTAAGCATGCCACCCATGGCGTGTTCGCGGACGCCAAACCAAATCACTGACCCTGCGTAATTGTCACGCTGAAAGCTCCCATTGGCGACTTTGGGTGTTTTGTTGGAGCCGGCCAAGTCAGCTGAACCGCCCAGCAACCACGGAATGCGGCTGCGGAGTAGATCCAACACTTTGCCCGAGGCGTCGCGGCTGGCCATATCGCCATTGCCAGATACACTTTCGATCAAGCCATCATCCCAGCCTGCCGGTAAAGTGCCATCCCATGCGCTCCGCAACTCCCCAGCAAGGTCAGGGTGGGCTGCAGCATAGACGGTGACGGTTTTTTGCCAGGCTTCGTAGTGCTTGGCATTACGCCGGGCCACATCGGCCCACAATTGGCGTACCGCTTGCGATACGGCAAAGGTCTGGTCGGGATCCAGCCCGAGCGCTTGCTTGGCGAGGCGCACTTCGTCTTTGCCCAGTGGTTCGCCATGGGCGCGGCTGGTGCCGGCATAATTGGGGCTACCAAAGCCGATGATGGTGCGCACCGCAATCAAACTGGGGCGGGTGTTATCGGCGCGGGCGGCCGTGATGGCGTCTTCGATGGCGTCGCAATCATTGCCATCGCTGACGCGGAGCGTTTGCCAGCCGTAGGCGGCATAGCGGGCGAGCACGTCTTCGCTGAAGGCCAGCGTGGTGGGACCGTCGAGCGAGATCAGATTGTCGTCGTACAACAACACCAATTTGCCCAAGCCGAGATGCCCGGCCAGCGAGGATGCCTCGGCCGAGATGCCTTCCATCAAATCACCATCGCTCACCAAGGCATAGGTGTAATGGTCGACGGGAGTGGCGTCGGCACGGTTGTAGCTGGCCGCCAAAAACGCTTCGGCTACGGCCATCCCCACGGCATTGGCGGCACCTTGGCCCAAGGGCCCAGTGCTTACTTCCACGCCGGGGGTCAGGCCTACTTCGGGATGGCCGGGGGTCAACGAACCCCATTGGCGGAAGCGCTTGAGCTCGTCGAGCGAGAGCTCGTAACCTGCCAAATGGAGCAAGCCGTATAACAACATCGAGCCGTGACCGGCCGAGAGCACAAAGCGGTCACGATCGGGCCAATGCGGGTCACGCGGGTTAAACCGCAAAAAGCGCGACCACAACACGTGCGCCATAGCCGCAGCACCCATCGGCAAGCCCGGGTGACCAGAGTTTGATTGTTGGATGGCGTCCATCGCGAGGGCACGGAGCGTATTGATGGCACGCTGGTCGACTTCGGTATACGTAGTCATTTTTGCACCCCCGTTTTATTGACGGCTTTTCCAGTCAGCCAAGAATTTTTCGATGCCGCTGTCGGTCAAGGGGTGCTTCATACTTTGTTCGAGCACCTTAAAGGGGCAGGTGGCGATGTCGGCACCGGCCAAGGCCGAATCGATGATGTGGCGAGGATGACGAATCGAAGCCGCCAAGATTTTGGTGGTGATGCCGTGCTGACGATAAATCGCCGAGATTTCGCGGATGAGTTGCATGCCGTCCATGCCCATATCGTCGATACGCCCGATGAACGGGCTAATGATAAATGCCCCGGCTCGAGCGGCAAATAAGGCTTGGGTGGCGTTGAAGCATAAGGTCACATTGGTGCGGATACCGTCTTTGGCAAGCGTCGATACTGCTTTGAGGCCTTCGGTCGTAATCGGTACTTTGACAATCACGTTGGGATGCCAGGTGGCAAACTCGCGCCCTTCACGAATCATCCCTTCGGCATCGAGCGAAATGGCTTCGGCGCTGATAGGGCCATCAACCAGCTTGGTGATTTCGGTAATCAAGGTCTTGTGGTCGATGCCTTGTTCTTTGGCGACGAGTGAGGGGTTGGTGGTGACGCCGTTCAAGATGCCCCAGCTGGCAGCATCGCGGATTTCACGCAGATTGGCCGTATCGAGATAGATTTGCATTGACACTATCCTCCTCTATATTAAAAAAATAACGTCGCCTTTGAAGCGACGTTGCTTGCCGTATTATACCGTACGTCAGCATCATGAATGACGCTGACGTACGCTGAGTTTATTCGAGGAAACTACGCAGGCCGCGCGCCACACCGGGATGCCGCAATTTCCGCAGTGCTTCACCTTCGATTTGGCGGGTACGTTCACGGGTAATCCCAAATTCGCGACCCACTTCTTCAAGGGTGCGTGAGCGACCATCTTCGAGACCGTAGCGCAGTTGGATAATGCGACGTTCGCGCTCGGGTAAGCGCGTCAGGGCTTCGCTCAAGCGCTCACGCAACAACATGTGCGTGGCGGATTCGGCCGGGGTGGCACCATGGTAGTCTTCGATGAAATCGGCTAAATTGGCGTCTCCATCACTGCCGACAGGAGTTTCGAGTGACAAAGTTTGACGTGAGGCATCCAGGATACGACGCACCTTGTCGGTAGGCATGCCGAGTGCTTCGGCGATATCGTCGGGAGTGGCATCGCGGCCGGTCTCTTGTTGGATCCGTGACGCCATGCGCATCAAGCGATTAATGGTTTCGCCGACGTGTACCGGCAAGCGAATGGTGCGGCTTTGGTCGGCCACTGCGCGGGTAATCGCTTGGCGAATCCACCAGGTGGCATAGGTCGAAAACTTAAAACCGCGGCGGTGATCAAACTTCTCGGTGGCGCGCATCAAGCCGATGCTACCTTCTTGGATTAAGTCGAGCATCGACATGCCGCGACCGAGATATTTTTTGGCGTTTGAGACGACCAACCGTAAATTGGCCGAAATCAGTTGCTCTCGCGCTTCGCGCCCTCTGATAAGCATGTCATGCAGCCAACGGGTGTCGGTCACCATCCCGATGTCACTGTGGTTGGTGGGGAGTGGTTGGCCATCAAAATGGACGTCAGGAATATTGAGAGAAACTACTTGTGTTGATTGCAAAGTAATATCACCGTCAGATTGCACATTCGTTGTTTCCGCAATACGCTGTTCGTTACCGTCATATTCCAGCACGTCAAGTGTTGTACTGGTCGAATCTTGCCGTGCGGTAACCGTGAATGAATTCTTTTCTGTGGTCGCAAACGGAATTTCATACATGTGTAATGTGCGGCCCAATTGATGCAATGCCGGGGTGTCTTTGAGGCTCAACAACAACATCAACACATCTGGTGAAACAATATTGGAGATATTTTTTTTGATGACACTGTGTGTCACAATCAAGCGATATATCGAAAAATATCCCGACTCTGCAGAAATACTATTGCATTCTTCGACGCACATCAAACCTGCAATCATCGGTTTCCGGTTGACGTCTGATAAGTTTTTGACATGATAGCCGTAATCCGTATCGACTTTGCTGACCAAATCCCGCGCTTCAGGAGTGCATGAGGACTCCCAATCAGCGTCGCCATGAAGTTTTTTGAGATATGCAGAAACCGCATCGCTAATGTGCGATATTTTTTGGGCGAGACTATCTGCTAACCCTAACAAATCATTATCATTATAGGGAACAACGGTTTTCCCTTTGACCAATTGTTCTACCAACAAGCCCAATTCGATCTGGTAGGCAAGATTGATCTCTTCGACGATTGATTTGAGGCGGTCGATGCGGCCAATATCACGCAAATAAAGCCGGACTGAATCATCGACATCACTATCATCGCTTGTAGTGGTTTCGAGTTCAATACGGTGCAGTTCGCCTTCGTCATTTTCTATATCAGCATACACATCGGGCAAATCAATGGTACGATTCAAGGAATACGAGGGAGCGTTGGCATCATTGCGGACATTGGTATCGACGTGTATTTTATGAAGTTGAGGTGGAGTGTTCAGCTTATCCACGCGACACCAACTTTCTATGGCTAGACTGGTCGCCTAATTACCTTAAATGTACCATATATTGGGGTAAAACGCAACAATTATGCCTATATTTAGTATATTTATTTGTGAGAAAAATATGCAATAATACTCATAATTATTGGGTTTTATCGTGAAGGGTTCCTATGCACATTGTGGTGATTGGCGGTGCGAGCACCTATACCCCCGAATTAATCGATGGGTTGATTCAGCGTGCCCACGACATAGGGCTTACCAAAATCACCTTGTGTGACCCCAACCACGACCGTTTAGCAATCGTCGGTGCATTTGCCCAACGAATGGCCGCCCATCACCGTGCGCCATTTACGGTAGCGCTTAGTCATGACCGTCGTGCTGCCATCGCTCAGGCTCCAGATTATGTGGTCGCCCAACTCCGCATCGGCGGCCAATTAGCCCGCCACAATGATGAGTTACTCGGGCGTCGTCATGGACTGATTGGCCAAGAAACCACTGGGGTCGGCGGATTTGTCAAAGCGCTCCGCACCGTGCCTGTCATGCTCGATATCGCCAATGATATGCGTACCTATGCCCCCCATGCCACGTTGATAAATTTCACAAATCCGGCAGGTATCGTCACCGAAGCGTTACTCCGGCATGGCGGTATCCCCGCAATCGGGTTGTGCAACAACGCAATGACGGCGCAACGGAGCATCGCTCGCCAGCTCGACGTCAACCCACACGATGTGACCATCGAGCAAGTAGGTCTCAATCACTTGAATTGGATCCGCCGCATTACCGTAGGGTCCCACGATGTCACGCAAACAGTACTGCAACACACGATGGACGACCTTGAACGCACCAAAAATCATTTACACATCCCCGCAAGCCTGATCGAATTATTACACGCACTTCCAAGTGGGTATCTTGACTATTTTTATTTACAAAACGAAATCATTGCCCATCAAAAAAGCGGGATTCCGACCCGTGCAGAGGTGGTCATGGATGTCGAGCGCCGTCTCCTTGAACGTTACACCGATGTGCATCTCTGCGAAAAACCAACCGAACTCATGGAACGGGGCGGTGCGTATTATTCAACAGCTGCCGCCGCCTTGATTTGTTCGTTGCATCTCGGTGACGGCGCTACCCATGTGGTAAATGTGCGGAACAATCACTCATTACCCGACTTCCCCAGCGATGTGGTCGTCGAAGTGCCATGTCGCGTTGATCGTACCGGCGCAACCCCGCTACACCACGCCCCACTCGCACTGGTCATGTATGGGCTCGCCGCACATGTCAAATCATACGAACTATTGACCATCGAAGCGGCCATCAGCGGGAACCACGAACGTGCCATGAGTGCGTTGCTTGCCAATCCGCTTGGCCCCGGCGCCGCCATGGTGGAGCAGGTATGGCACGATGTGTTGGCGACTAACCTACAATGGCTCCCCCAGTTTTCGGCATACTAATGTTTACCAAAAGGCTCCTCCATGACGACAGATGATTGGTTTGTAGGAAGTGCCAGCAAACGCATTGGGTCACGCGCGTGGGTACATGCCATAGGGTTCCGCAGTGAACGTGCGCTCCTCGCCCTCGTGGCGTGTGATATTGACGATGTGGCGACCATTGACTTGACGGCGATTACCGCTCATCTTTCGCTTCACCCCATCGAAACGGTCGAAGTGCTTTTGGTGGCAAGTGGGATTCAAGACGCAATAGGCTACCGCTCCATCACGCCAAACGCTCAACATCAGGTCATCCATGCGATGGTTGATGCCATTGTTGATGCCTTGACATTTGGCTGCCCCGCCACCATCCGGGTGACACCTCATGCCTTGCAGTGGCGAAAATTCGACGAACACCCGATTGCCACGTTGACGCTGCACCCGCAGCCACAACAGATTGACACCACGCTACATCAGCAACTTACCCGTGATTGTGGGGAACCGGTCTTGATAATGCGCACTGCATCGCTTACCAATGGGTGGGACACCACTGCTATTGCCGCACAACTCACTGCATGTAGTGCCATACCGGTCTCCACCGTCACCTGGCGTCATCAAGACAATTGTTGGGTGCTCTGTTTCAATCAAACTCCCCTTGCGATTATTCCCGGCACGCTTGCGTCGACGCCTGACTGGCCGCACCACGTGGTTGCGAGTCGACCACACTACGCACTCACCGCAAACCAATCCGCATCGACTCGTCGTTTTTTGCAAGAGGCGCATCGCGATGTCAACCACGATTGAGCGTTGTCCATGGTGCGGCAGTGATCCGCTCTATTGTGACTATCACGACAACGAATGGGGAGCACCGTTGCACAGCATCTATGGCTGGTATGAACGTATCGTGCTCGAAACGATGCAGGCTGGCTTGAGTTGGATTACCGTTTTGCGCAAACGTACCCATTACCGAGCCGTCTGCCACCAATTTGATCCACACATCGTCGCAACCTATGGCGAAGCCGACATCATGCGCCTGATGGCCGACCCAGGGATTATTCGCAATCGTGCCAAAATCAGCGCCATGATCCACAATGCGCAGATGTTTTTGACGTTACAGGCAAAAACAGGCAGCGTCGATGATTATTTCTGGCGCTATGTCGAAGGTCGCCCGTTGCAACCGCATCGCCAGCACCATAGCGAAATCCCAGCAATCACCCCACTCGCTAGCCAAATAGCTCAGGATTTACGCATGCGTGGTTTTAAATTCATTGGACCAACCATGTGTTATGCCTTGATGCAAGCCACAGGATTGGTCAATGATCATCTTGTCAGCTGTCATCGCCATTCGGCGTTACGCGACCGATGACCAGCGCTGCCCTCCAAATCCTCCCCAATGGCCAGCTGATTGTCGATAGTAAGCATCCGCAAGCCATTGCCATCCTCCAATCAATCCACTCTTTTTGTCTGGTAGAGGCCTATGTGGGGCGCTATGTGCGCTGTCGCATCCACCGAACGGCCCTTTGGGCGACCGCAGAGCGCGGGGAGAGCGCCGATGAGATTATCAAAACGTTGGCGATGGCAAGTGGCGCTGCCGTCGACGACCGTGTCCAGCGCACCATAGAAACGTTGATGCGGCGCTGGGGGCAGGTCACGCTGACCGGCAGTGCCGGAGCGTTGTGTTTACTTATTCGCGAGCCACCCATCATCGCGCGGTTTCTCCACGACCCCAGCTTTGCTGAATTTTTTGATTCCCCGACAGCGCAGGGCTGGTTCATCAATCCGCTCCTTCGTGGTGCACTGAAGCAGGCCTTTTGGCGAAAAGGGTGGCCTGTGGATGACCAAGCATCATTGATTGACGGCCAAACATTTGCAACGACGTGGCGGAATGAAATCACCCTGCGCCCCTACCAGCAGGCTGCCGTAACCGCCTGTGTGGCCCATAGCCATGGAGTCGTGGCGTTGCCCCCTGGGAGCGGCAAAACGTATATCGGGGTGGCGCTGCTCGCACACGTGCAACGGACGACATTAATTATCACAACAAGTCGGGCAGCAGCGAACCAATGGCGCGAGAGTATTTTGACCGCAACAGATTGTTCCCCTGATGATGTCGCCGTCTATCGCGGCACCGCGGCCACATTGGCACCGATTACGATTACCACGTACCAGCAACTCATCGCCCGGACAAGTATTTGTGCCGATGCCGATTGGGGACTCATCCTGTATGATGAGGTACATACATTGCCCGCACCGGTCTTTCGTAGTACTGCGTTGCTCAATTCACGGCGACGCTACGGCCTTAGTGCGACGTTGATTCGCGAAGATGGTCGCATTGGTGATGTGTTTAGTTTGATCGGGCCATTACGCTACAGTGTGCCGTGGCGCCACCTCGAAGCACAAGGCTTCATCGCTAAAGCGCGCTGTATCGAAGTACGGGTGCGATTGACCGCAAGCGAACGTGCTACGTACCTCGCGGCATTCAGTCGCCAGCAAGGGAGCCTCGCGGCGCACGCTACTGCCAAATACCGCGTTGTCCAACGGATTCGCGAACGCCATCCCAACGAACCGATGTTGGTCATTGGGCATTATTTGGCGCAATTACATGCGTTGGCTACAGTGACCGGTTGGTCGCTAGTGACCGGGGAGAGCGACAGCGACGAACGGGAACGCGTATTTACGGCATTTCGCAACGGCGAGATACCGTGCCTGATTTTGTCGCGGGTGGGCAATCAGGCCTTGGATTTGCCTACTGCGCGTCTCTTGGTCCAGATATCGGGGAGCTTTGGTTCACGCCAAGAAGAAGCCCAACGCTTGGGGCGGGTGTTACGCCCAAAAGATGACAACACGGCATTGTTTTATTCGGTGGTAAGCGCGCAAACCCGTGAAGTCGAAGATGCTTGGCAACGGCAGCGGTTTTTGACAGCCCAAGGATATACCTATCAGGTAATCAACGAGGACGAAGTATGAGCACTCCGAGTACGTGGCAAACAATTCGCACACTCTTGACCCCACAGCGCATCATTATCCTCGGCTTTGCCGGTGTCTTGTTTGTGGCGATGCTCTGGTGGATTCGCCAATTCATCGATCTTACCCCACAAGGGTTACGCACGGTGATGGCGCCGTTGGGCTGGTGGGGCGGGTTGCTTCTCAGTGGTATCATTGCGTTTATTTTGGTACTTCCGGTCGCCCCCGCCACCATCGCCCAAGTAGGAGCGGGGCTATTATATGGTCCTTGGATTGGCTTTGGAGTGACCATGCTGGGGGATGTCATCGGCAGCTTGATCGGTTTTGCCATTGCACGGCAATGGGGCAGGCAGACATTTTTGTATAAACGGTTATCTGCGACAGAACAAGCCGCCTTTGATCGTTTGTGCAAACAAATCACCCCGATGCGGCTCATCGTGCTACGGATATTACCGGGTCCGGCCTATACAATGGTGTCGCTCGCTGCCGGATGTAGCCCATTATCGTGGTGGCGCTATTTATTAGCGTCGTTGCTCGGTGTCGCACCTGGCTTGGCGTTGTTGACGCTGGCTGGGGATTTGAGTACGAGTCAACCGTGGTTGGCGGCAGTGGTAGGAGTTGGTTTTGTGCTGTTGATGCTTTTGTTAAATAAAGTAGCACAGAAATATAACAATTCCTTATAATAAACATTGCATACTATGTATAGGAGAAACAGATGACGCTGATTGATGCCGCCCAAATACATTCTTTGTTTCAGACACATTATGGGCATGCACCTAGCTTGATTGTCCGCGCCCCTGGGCGGGTCAACTTAATTGGCGAGCACACTGACTATAATGATGGCTTTGTATTGCCCGCAGCCATAGATCGCACTACGTATATCGCAGCAACCCCGCGGACTGACCGGCGCGTACGTGTCCTCGCTGCCGACCTCAACGAAAGCGACGAATTTGCGATTGATCATATTGAGCGCAGTGGCATGCGGCCATGGAGCAACTACATCCGCGGTATGGTCCGGGCTTTGATTGGGGCAGGGCATGTAATCAACGGTGCCGATATGGTGGTCTCCAGTAGCGTGCCGCGGGGTGCTGGCTTGTCGTCATCAGCGGCCCTTGAGGTCGCAACCGGTTATATGTTCCAGGTTTTTCATACGCTGAATATTTTGGGGGAAGAATTAGCCCTGATGGCACAAGCCACCGAAAACCAATTCGTTGGGGTGAATTGTGGCATCATGGATCAATTCATAGTGACCCTCGGCAAAGCCAATCATGCCTTGTTGATTGATTGCCGTGACTTGAGTTACCAAGAAGTCTCCGTGCCGACCAACGCCGCCATCATCATCTGCGATAGTCACATCGAACGCACCTTGGCAGGCTCAGCCTACAACCAACGCCGTGCCGAATGCGAACAAGCGGTCGAGCTTCTCAAGCCGTTCATCCCAGGAATTAAAGCCTTGCGTGATGTGAGTAGTGCCCAATTGGCAAGCCACGGGCATGTGTTGTCGCCGGTGGTACTGCAACGGGCTCGGCACGTCGTCAGTGAAAACGAACGGGTGATAGCGAGTGTATCTGCTTTGGCTGCCAATAACGTAACCGAATTCGGACGTTTGATGAATGCCTCGCACGCCAGTTTGCGCGACGATTACGCCGTCAGTATTCCCGAAATGGATGCCCTCGTGGCTGCTGCCCAACGCGTCAATGGCTGTTATGGATCACGCTTGACTGGTGCTGGGTTTGGTGGCTGTACGGTCAGTCTGGTAGATACCAATTCCGTCGAGCGATTCCGTCACGAAGTGGCGGCCGCATATTTGGCCAGCACGGGTCGCAGTGCCACAATTTATGTGACACATGCGAGTGACGGCGTAAGCCGCATTCGACCCGATTCGGCCTAAGAAATGAGAACACCATGCCCACGATTTTGCTCGTAGAAGACGATGCCACGCTCGCAGAAACGCTACGCTATAACCTCGAACGTGAAGACTATACGGTCATTAGTGCAGGAGATGGTGTCACCGCGCTCGAGTTAGCGCGGCAAGAAAAACCCGATATCGTGGTGTTGGATGTGATGTTGCCACGCCTCGACGGATTTTCGGTCTGTCGGATGCTCCGCAAAGAAAGCGCCATTCCTATTATCATGCTCACTGCCCGCCAAGACGAAGTCGACCGGATCGCCGGCCTCGAATTAGGTGCAGACGATTACCTCACCAAGCCCTTCAGTGTGGGTGAATTATTAGCCCGCATCCGCGCTATCATGCGTCGCAGCGACCGGAGTAATGGGGGTGGTGCTGACCGTGATATTATGCATCTTGGCAAGATCAAGCTTGACGCTGGCTCACGCCGGATATGGCGTGACGACGTCGAAATTCAACTTTCGCAAAAAGAGTTTGATTTGCTTGCGTGTTTGATGCGGAACCGAGGATTAGCCTTGTCCCGTGATGTGTTACTCGAACGGGTCTGGGGATTTGATTATGTGGGTGATGGCCGCACCGTAGATGTCCACATCAGGTGGCTGCGAGAAAAAGTCGAACTCGATCCGAGTGCTCCCGATTACCTGCAAACCGTACGCGGGATTGGCTATCGCTTTGATTTGCCCACAACCTAAAAATATACGGGAGAGCAATAATGTTGTTTGATTTGCTCATCCCATGGGTGATTGCCGCCGCCGCCATTACGTGGCTGGTGATAATGTGGCAAAATCGCCCGCCTGAACCATCAAAGCCATCGAAAACAGCGGTGGTGGCAACAGAGCGCGCCTATTCCCCTGCCGAAATAATCGTTTCGATAATCGACATCGGAATTCTTTTTGTCAATGGTGATGGCATCGTGTTGATGCACAACCCTGCAGCCTCTGAATTGCTCAACCTGGAACGCGACGGCGTCGGCCGTACCTTGATGAGTCTGATTCGTGACCATCAATTCGATGAATTTGTCCGTGATGTTGCCGTCCGGTGCGAAGACGACCAAATGCTCTTGCCGATGCGCAACCCCGCACGCACGCTGCGGGTAAATGCTCGACCCATCATAGAACCCAACCATGACGTGATTGTTCTTTTATTAATCCGCGATATTACCCAGCTGAGCCAACTCGAGCGCGCCCGCCGCGACATGATTGCCAGCGTCTCACACGAATTACGCACGCCCCTGGCCGCCCTCAAATTGTTGAGCGAGACGATTGCCAGTAATCCCCCACCCGAAATCGCCCAACGCATGGCGCGCCGGATTTCGGACGAAGTCGATGCCCTAACCCGCCTCGTTAACGACTTACATGATTTGTCACAAATCGAAGCCGGCCGCATCGCTTTGCAAATGGCACCAACCGATGTGATTCAAATCGTTGAACGAGCCATTGAACGCATCCAGCCCCAAGCCGACAGTCATCATATTGAAGTGAATCATACCGTCCTCAGTGGCTTAGCGATGATTCTTGCCGACGCGGGGCGTATCGATCAGGTACTGCTCAATTTGCTCCACAATGCCGTCAAATTCACCCCTGACGGTGGCTATATCACGATTGGCGCACAGTTGGTTACATTGCCTCACGATCATGATGCGCTTCCAGGCATCCCCGCAGACCACAATGGCGGCGAATGGGTGGCTATCACCGTCACCGACACCGGCGTCGGCATTCCGAGTGAACATTTACCACGGGTGTTTGAACGCTTCTACAAAGTCGACCAAGCCCGCACCCGCGGCTCGGGTACTGGGCTGGGGTTAGCCATTGCGCGCCATCTTGTCGAGGGCCATAGCGGCAAAATCTGGGTCGTTAGCACCGTTGGTGTCGGTACGACATTTATTTGCACCCTGCCAACGGCGTAACAGCTCGTCCGCGCACCACTACGCCAACACCCGCGCCTCACAAAAAAACTGCGCTAAAGGCGGCGGTAATAATTCCGCAAAGCGGGTTTTTTGCCCCACCGTATGCCCAACGAGGGGCATCAAGCGCGCCGTGAGTGGTTTTTTCAAGGCCGTCGCCAACGTGGTCACCTCGCGGTAAATACCGGCCAGCACGGCGGTGTCGACATCTCCCGCCAACGGGATGGTATCGAGTCCGGTGCCACACACCGCACTAAACGCCAACAAATCACGCAAAGTATAGCGGCCATCCAGCGCCCGTTGTGCCAACGTCGCATCTTCGACCACAGGCAACATAATGCCCGAAAACCCCAGCTGGGTCACGGCACAGCCACGAATCGTCGCCGTCAAGGCCCGCACCGCCGCCATCGTGCCCCAATCGCCAAACAGCACGCCAGACAACGCCTCAATGGCGGCAGCAATACTGCGCTCGGGGTGGGGATGGGGTGCCAGCGACCAATCGCAGCCGGCATAATTAATCCCGTACTGGGCACAAATCGGTTGTGCGATGGCCCGCAAGCGCGCATCATGCGTCACAATCTCGCGGGCTAGGGCCGCCAAAGCGGCCGCCACCAACACCGGGCGGTCGGGGTGAGCGAGTGGTACGTCGACCAAAGGTCGCGTCACTTGCCACGCCAAGGCCGCCGCTTCAGGACCAATCGCCAGCCACGATGCGCCACCGTCATGCCACGAGGCCGGGAAGAACGGGCTCCCCGCCGGGACCATCGCCAAAGCCGCCACCCGCAAATTCCCCACCCCACCCGGCACTTTGCGCGCCAAGTCATGCGTCATCTGCGCCATCAATTGCACCACCGCGTCATCGATTTGGCCATTGGCAGTCAGACTGACGCTGGCAAATACCGCTTGCGTAGCCGCCATGGCATCGGCCAACTGCCCCAAACGGTCGCGAGGCACAATCCCCAACGTGGCATAATCGAAGCCGTCGTCGAGGGCTCGGTCTTCGATTCCCGTGGCCACACTCACCAAATCGGCACAACTATTAAACCCATTCATGGTGGGAGTACACCGCAAGGTTTGTACTGCATAGCCAGCGTCACTGAGTTGCTGGCGGAGGGCATGCGCGGCCTGTGCCCCACGTCCCAAATCACTTTCACGCGCCCCAATAGTAATTGTGCGTAATTCCATGGTTTTCTCTTTATAAAAATTGGCGCCCAGACACTGCTGTTTGTGCTTAGCCAACAACCAAACGGATCAACCAAAACGCTGCCATACCCAACCCCACCGTCACAATGGCGTTTTCGGTCCGCCACGCGACCAGGGCGCCCACCACTGCGGCGCCCACCGCCGGTCCCAACTGTAGCACCCGACCATGGTCGCCCATTTGGGTGACCACGGCGGGGACAATCAAGGCCGTAAACACCGCCGGCGGCACATATTTCAACCACAACGCCAGCCACGCAGGTGGATCATTGCGCAACAATAGCAAGGGAATCGCCCGGGCGGCATAGGTCACCGCCGCCATCCCCGCATAGGTCAACCAAATCGACATCTATCGCTTCCCCTCTCACAGTTGCTTTAGGAATGCCTCAAACCGCACCAAGCCCTGATCGAAGTCGGCTTTGCCAAAGCCTACCCGGAAGTAATTCCCCGGGTAGCCATAGACACTCGCCGGCAAAATCAACACCCCGGCCTGCGCCGCCATTTCTTCGGCAATCTGGGCAATCGGTTTGGCGTGATGAATCTGGGCAAATGCCACACTCCCCGCCCGTGGCGACACCATTTGCAATTTCTCGGGCATGCGTAGACACACCTCTTGGAACAACTGCAGATTGCGCAACACGATCGCCCGGCTCCGAATCAACATCCGTTGTGACGCCCGCAGGGCAATCAATGCCAACACCTCGGAGGGAGCCGAATTGCAAATCGTGGTGTAGTCTTTGTAGGCCAGCAGTTTTTGCCGCAGCACTGCGTCACGCACCACCAACCAGCCAATCCGTAACCCCGCCAGCCCAAAGGCCTTGGACATCACTCCCAGGCTCAACGCCGACGGTGATAATTCACAGGCTGCCGGCAAACGGTCGCTGGGGTTGTACTCCAGCATGCGGTAGACTTCGTCGGCAAACAATACCGCTCCTGCCTCGTGCGCCATTGCCACCACTGCCCGCCAATCGTCGTGGCTCATCAACGCTCCCGTGGGATTATGCGGCGTATTGAGCAAAATCAACTTGGTGTTGGGGCGGATTGCCCGGCGCAATTCATCGACATCGAGGCGCCATTCTTGTTCGGGCCGGAGCTCAATCAAGGTCACGTCGGCACCCGTCGCCCGCCCTACTTCATACAGCGATTGGTAGCCGGGCCAGGTGGTAATCATATGATCGCCAGGGCCCAGCAACACATTGGCGGTGATAAACACGGCTTCTTCGGCGCCAGCAAAGGTAATCACCTCGTCCGGGTCAATCCCGTCATAGAGTTGCGCGATCGCAGTCCTCAAGGCAGGCAAGCCGTTGGTCTCGGTATAGCCGAGGGTCAATGATTGCCAGCGTTGCAGGGCATCGTCGTCGGCCAGTGCCAACAAATCGTGCATCGCCATCCCTTGGATGTCAGAGCTACACAAAATATAGGGCGTGCTAAACTCGTAACGCGCAAAAAAACGCTCGAGCGTAAACTCAGGAATTTTCATTAATGGGCTCCTTTGGTGCTAATTGTTGGCGCTGTGCCAGCCATGCTCCTACGGCGCTCGCCAAAATCCCGGCGGTCAATACATACCAGCTTCCCGGCAATACCAGCGCCGTGGCTACCGAAATAATCGCCGCGAGTAGCGCCAACACCAAGTTCACGCGGTCACGCAACATCGGCACTGTAAAGGCGATAAAAGTCAATGGGAAGATTAAATCAAGCCCCAGCGCGGCCGGGTTGGGAATCAACGCCCCCAACAAACTGCCAATGATGGTGCTGGTCGCCCACACAAAATAAAGACTCAAATTCGATCCCAATTGGAACCAGGCATCGCCGCCATGCTGGGTGAATCGTTGCACCCCCACAGCATAGGTTTCGTCGGTCAATTGAAAGGCCACCAGTGCCCGCAACCACGTGGGCGACTTGCGGATGTACGAGGCCGTCGACGCTGCCAGCAACAAATGGCGCGCATTGATGATAGCCGTGGTCGCAATGATACTAAAGGGGTGCGCGCCACTACCAAACATTCCGACGGCGGTAAATTGCGAGGCGCCGGCAAAGACGATAAGCGACATCCCCAGCGTTTCCCAGAAACTTAGTCCTGCTGACAAGGCGCTGACGGCATAAACCATCCCAAACGGCGCCACGCCCGGCCAGACCACCAGTGTCGCCAAAAAACCTTGTCGGATCGTGGCCCAGCGACTCATGCCCGCACCCCTTCGATCAAGGCGACAGCGATATGAAAGCTACCGTCGGCCTCAATCCCCAAAATATCGCGCACATGCGCCGGCGCATTGGCCATCAAGCGTTGCAGCTGAGCCACTTCTGGTGCGGGTGTCGCCATCCGCGTCACCCACGTCGTAAACTCAAGGCGCACCGACCAGGTTTGCACGTGGCGGGCTGGTAACCCGGTCGCGCCACACATGTCTAGCCATTGCGCCACGCTGTGGTCACGTACATGCGAGGGGTCGCGCAAAATTTCCACTGTATTCAAATAGGTATCGGCCATCGGTTCAGGGGGCGATACCACATCGACCAACAACCAGCGCCCACCCGGTACCAACACCCGCTGTATCTCGCGCAGTGCCTGGAGCGGGTCAGCGAAATGATGGGCTGCATAGCGTGACACCGCCACATCAAACGAGTCATCAGCAAAGGGCAATGCCGCCACATCGGCTTTTTGGATGGTCACATTGTGCAAGCCCCGTTTTTCGACCTGCGCCTGAGTCTGGTCAAGCATGGCCTGCGTCAAATCGACCGCCGTCAAATGCAAGGCCTGGGCCGCCAAACCGATGGTGACATGCCCTGCTCCACACCCCACGTCAAGTACCCGTTCGCGCCCTGTCAAGCCGGCTGCCGCCAGCAAACCTTGCAGATCGGCGCCACTGGCATGCACGGTGCTGGTAGTGTAATTTGCGGCGACCGCCCCAAATTGCTGTTGAATGGATTGATTTACCGATGCATCGCTCATGGGTGCAACCCAATGATGATCCGCTTGTTGGTCGCCCCTTTGCTCCGCGTTTTGAGCAAATCGACCCGCCCTACTTCACCCGTATGTGCCACATGCGTCCCGCCATCGGCTTGCAAGTCGAGCCCCACAATGTTGACAGTGCGCACTTCGCTAATACCCTCGGGCAACAGGCTGATTTTGGTGCGAATCAAATCAGGGATGGCAAAGGCTTCGTCACGGGGCAAAATATTGACCTGAATTGGCCGATTGGCTACGATTTCGAGGTTGACTTTTTCCACAATCGCTTGTGCTAATTCATTACTAAAGTCAGCAATTTCGAAATCAAGTCGCCCTTCATCGAGATCCATGTTGCCACCAGTGACAAAGGCACCATAATCACGGAACACCACACCACACAGCAAATGTAAGGCTGTGTGGGTGCGCATCAAGCGGTAACGCCGCTCCCAATCAATCACGCAAGTGACGGTGGATCCGACGGCTGGTAATTCACCATCACTCAGGATGTGGATGATTCCATCAGCAGATTTTTTGACATCGATAATCTGCCAATTGCTTCCACCCGCACTCATGGTACCGGTATCGTGTGGTTGGCCACCGCTGGTGGCATAACAAACCGTTTGATCAAGCACCACTCCATGCCCTTCAGTGGCATGAGCAATCACTTTGGCACGACATTCACGCAAAAACGCATCGTGATGAAACAACAATATGGTCATTACCGCTCCTTCTTTTAACGCACAGTCTATCTATTCTAGCGCATGCACTATATTCACGAAAAGTATGCTGGATGAGCAGTGATTATGACATGTCGTTTTTTGATGGCGGATTTTCAATTCAAGTACGCCAACCACCAACTTAGCCATCCCGCTGCCATTGCCAAACCGCAACACTCGATAGCACGTAGGCAATCGCCCCCAAAATCAATAGCGGCGTAAACCCGTAACTGGTCTGCACAAACCCACTCAACGTCGCCGTAATCGCCCACCCCGCCGCCCATTGCATGTTCCAAACGCTCGAGGCAAACCCCCGTTGCTGGGGATTGACCAGGCGCATCGTCAAGACGTCGTTGAGCGAAATACTGCTGCCAACCAACAACGCGCGCACAATGAATCCCAATACCGACAACCACAACACCGGCGACAACATCAACAGCAACATCGGCGCCGCCAAAATTCGAAAACTCCCCGCCCATATCCGCAAACTGCGTTTGCCGATATAGTGGCCCGCCAACACCGCCCCAATCCCGAGTGAAACCCCACTAAATGCCAGAATCGTTCCTACTTGGGCATCTGGCAAATGAAATTGCATGCGGAAAAAGAGGCTTTGGAAAGGGAAAAACGTCCCGCTCCCTATCCCCATCAAAAATCCTGCCATACCGTATTTGAGGATGGTCCAATTACTCAGCACTGCGATGTTGGCGCCATCGGTCAACACCCCATCGGCGTCACGTTCACTTGCCTCTTCAAGGTGACCAATCAATGGTAACGTCGACATCCCGAGAATCGCCACCCCAATCAGCAACACCACCCGATAAACCACCGCACTCTGGTCACTTGCCTGCAACCAAGGGGCTACCACCGTCGGCAACCAGCCCGCCACAATACTCCCGACCAAGCCAATCATGTTGAGCGCGGCTTCATTGAGGCCAAACACTGCGGTTTGTTGGGCATGGGGCGTGGTCACGGTTAGCAACGGGAAGAGCGCCGCAAAAAGCAGTGAAAAGGCACAGCCCACCATAAATTGACTCGCAATTAACAACACTTTGGTGGGGGCAAATATGACACACGACAGCCCCACCACATAAATCAAGACGGCAGCCATCAAGGCCCGCCGGGCTCCGATGCGGTCTATCAGCATCCCTCCGGGAATCCCTACCACCAAGCCAGCGATGCGTGCTGTAGTCGACAAAATCCCTGCGGTATCGGCGGCATACCCAATACTCACGAGATAGAAATTAAACAACACATCAAAAAAACTCATCCCGAGGCCGATCAGCAGGCTGTGCATGAGGACGCGCCACACGGTGAACGGAATTTTACGCCAAGAATTCATCATCAGGTACTTAATCCTTTGTAAAGATCCAAATTGCCAAACCCGACAACACGTACGCCACCGCACTAAACATGATCAAAGGGGCAAAACCGTATCCTTTTTGCACAAAGCCACTCAGTGTTGCCGCAATCCCCCATCCGGCAGACCAAAACACCGTCATCAGGCTCGCTACTCGCCCGCGTTGGCGGGCATTGACCAAATGCATCGAAAGCACATCATTGAGCGCAAAACTCCCACCCATCAAAAAACTCCGTCCGAAATATCCAACTAATGCAAATGGCAAAATCGGTATCATCAAACAGGCAAAAATTGGTGCCGTCACAAGGCGCAATGCCCCAGCCCAATGGCGCAGATTTCGTTGACCAAGCCAACGCCCTGCCAGTAATGCACCGACACCAATCAATACTTCGCCAATTGCAATAATGACACCCACGTCGTGGTCGGCCATCCCGAGTTGGGTACGGAAATACAAACTTTGGAATGGCAAAAAAGTACCGCCGCCCATCCCCACAAATAAACTTGCGACAGCGTACCCGACTACCTTTCGGCGTGATTTGGTTGGCACATCGTTATCGTGCGCTTCGGCGGCATCATCATGCGCACTACTCGTCTGTATCACCGTGATAATCGGTGTCACCGCAATGAAAATAATCGCTACCCCGACCAACAGCGCTAATCGATACGCTAAGGCATCTTGCGCATTCACATGCACCCACGGTGCCAGCACACTCGGCAGCCACCCAGCAATTACACTCCCGATCAAACCAAAGCTGATAGAGGCTTCGTTGAGACCAAACACCAGTGGGCGTTGGTCGGGGGGGGTAGCAGTCGTCAACATTGGCATCGTCGCCGTCATAGCTAATGACACAAAACAACCTGCCACAAATTGGCTGATAATCAACCAGGTAATCGTGGGCGCAAATAAAAGCCAGGTCATCATGATGGCATACCCAGCCACCCCAATCACCAATGCCCGTCGAGGACCGATCCGGTCAACAAATATCCCCGTAGGTATGCCTATGATGAGGCCTGCCAACCGCGCCGTGGTCGACAAAATACCTGCCGTTTCGCTGCCAAAACCCATACTGACAAGATAAAAAGTAAATAACACGTCAAAAAAGCTAATACCCAGCCCAAACAACACACTATGCATTAACACGCGCCATGCCGACCATGGAATCGCTCGGTATGCCTTCACAATCGAACCCTTGCTACATACGCAGCCAAAACATTCTGCGCATTACTATTCATCACAACTGATCTCTGTGTAGTATAACAAGACATGATGCTTCGCACAGACGCAGCCTGCTACGTCTTTCCCAAATTCCTGCTTCACTTCATACTTCCTCCTTCATACTTCCTCCTTCATATCGGTGCTATCATACCCACATTATCTTCCACCATTAAAGGGGACTTCATGACGGCACGTCAAACAGGTATTTTGTTTTTGTTGGGAGCAATTTGGGGAGCAGCGTTTATGCTCATCAAAATTGCCGTCAGCGATGTTGCCCCTGCCACCCTCGTCGCCGTTCGGATTGCGATTACTGCAGTGATTTTGTACGCCAGTATGCGTGTCAGTGGGGTCACCTTGCCTCGTGAGCGCCAACCATGGTTCAATTTTTATTCGGTGGGGCTGTTTGGGTTGGTCATTCCGTTTTTGTTGATTTCGTGGGGGCAACGGCTCATCCCGAGTAGCACCACTGCTATTCTCGGGGCAACAACGCCGTTGTTTACCGCACTCATTAGTATTGCCACCCGCGCCGAC
Organism: Singulisphaera sp. GP187; assembly: GCA_943328915.2. GTDB lineage: Bacteria > Chloroflexota > Chloroflexia > Chloroflexales > Roseiflexaceae > UBA965. The sequence goes on from CALQBW020000003.1 coordinate 22,148, forward strand.
GAAAAAATTAATATCGAACGCATTATCGGTCTTGTGATTGGATTTATCGGCGTGATTATCGCCATCGGGATTGCCAATGTCACCGCAGGGAATTGGATTGGCGAGATATGTGTCCTTGGTGCCGCCGTTTGCTATGCGATTTCGGCACTCTACAGTCGGCGCGTATTTAGCGGGATGAAGCCAATCATTCCCTCCACAGGGCAAATGATTGCCAGCGCCTCACTCCTCATCCCAATTGCGCTCATCTGGGATGGCATGCCTACTGCATTCCCGTCGGCCAAATCAATCACAGCACTATTGATTTTGGCGGTTTTTTGTACGGCCATCGCCTATATTTTGTACTACCACTTAATCGATACCGTCGGTGCGACCAAAGCTTCAATGGTGTCATTTTTGATTGCACCATTCGGTGTCGTGTACGGCTCGGTGTTTTTGCTCGAACCAGTGAACCCCAATTCGATTGCCGGCCTCGCGATTATCATCGTCGGGATTGTGATTGCTGGGGGTAGTTGGCGTTCCATAATCAGAAAAAGGCCAACTCGCGCATGACACCCGAATTAGTGGCCTGGCTCAGGTGCGCCGAAGCCCAAGCACACTTGGCAACAATCGACCCTAATCAGCATTTACTAAGCATGAGCCTATTACGGCGTCAGTTTACCAATGCGCAGGCGGCTGCGTTGTTTGAATTAGCCTTCGTGCGCCAATTGGCCACACGCAAATTCCCCGATGGCGCACAGTTGTGGTTCACACGCGAAGCGCTCGAGCAAGCCAGCCACAGCCGCGTCGCCCTGCACCGTGCCGCTCAATTTGCAGGCCGTTACCACATTGCCGATTTGTGTTGCGGCTGTGGCAGTGATTTGTTGGCGCTGGCGACGCAGGTGGCATGTATCGCCGTCGATAGCGATCCCACTCGCTTGGCAATGGCGCAAGCCAATATTGCCCAACGCGGCCTCAGCGACCGGGTCAGCTGGATCGAGGCCGATGTAACCACCTATACACTGCCAGACAGCGTCGATGCGGTGTTTTTTGATCCAGGCCGGCGCAGTGGTGGCCGCCGCATGTTCCATCACAGCGATTATCAACCACCACTTACGATTGCGACACATTGGCGACGTACGGGTCGCATCATCGCCATCAAGTGTGCACCTGGCCTTGATTATTTCGACTTACCGCTCGCACCCCCATTTGCCATCGAATGTGTGTCGTTCGCAGGAGAATTACGCGAAACAGTCGTATGGCTCGATGTCCCTTGGTCATGGCAACGCCGGGCCAGTGTCCTCAGTGCAACCACCACTCATCAGATTGACGACACTGCGCCGGCCGACGCCGTGACGTGTTGTGCCCCGCAAGCGTTTTTTTATGAGCCAGATGTGGCGGTCATCCGGGCAGGGCTCGTCCAGCAACTCGCCCAACACATAGGGGCGCAAATGATTGATCGGCAAATCGCCTATTTAACGAGTGCCGATTACCACGCCACACCATTTGCCCGCTGTTGGCAGGTGATTGAAACGTTGCCGTTTAATGAGCGCATCCTCAAACACACCTTGCGCCGCCTGAATGCGGGGGTTATTACCGTCAAAAAACGTGGATCCCCGGTCGACACCGACGCACTCACGAAACGCTTGTCTCAACCAAATGGTGAACCACTGGTGGTGGTATTAACCCAAGTCGCCGATCACCATACCGCAATTATTTGTCGCGGACCATATCACCCCCCACAGGAGTCAATGCCATGATCAAACAACCGGCAGACCTTACCATTCAAGAACGCCGCGTTGGCATGTATGTCATGATTATTAATTCATTCATGATGTGGGGGGGCTTTTTTATGATTGTCCCACTCATATCTATCCATTATGTTGAGCAATTAGGCTGGGCAACGGCAAGTATAGGGATTGTGCTCGGGGTACGCCAACTCTGCCAACAAGGGTTCACCGTAGTCGGTGGGATGTTGGCCGATCGCTTTGGAGCGCGGTTATTGATTTTGTGTGGACTGATAGTGCGGGTTATCGGCTTTGGTGCAATGGCCTGGGCCACCACCTTCCCGTTACTCCTGGGAAGTGCGATTTTTGCTGCACTTGGTGGGGCATTATTTGATTCACCGAGTTCGGCTACCATCGCTGCCCTGACCACCCCCGCCGACCGCGCGCGCTATTTTTCAATTTTGGGTATCGTACGTAACCTCGGGATGGCCATCGGACCGCTGGTGGGGACATGGTTGCTCAAATACGACTTCGGCATCGTGGCTATTTCTTCCGGCGCGTGTTATATCATCGCCTGGGCAGCAACATTTATGTTGCTCCCGAATATTGCCGTTGCAACTGGTCAGGGCAAATTAACCCATGGCATCGGTTTGGCATTACGCGATCGACGTTTCATGCTATACAACGCCTTATTGTTAGGCTATTGGTTCATGTGGACCCAAATCACCCTCGCTATCCCCCTCAAAGCCACTGATATTGCCACCGACAACAACGCAGTGAGTTGGGTGTATGGTGTCAATGCGTTGATTAGTATTGCCCTGCAATATCCGCTCATGCGCTTGGCCGAACGCTATCTATCGGCAGCCACAATCCTTGTGATCGGGGTGGGAGTAATGGCCATCGGCTTAGGGCTTATTGCGACCACCCACACCACAGCATTGTTGCTGATTTGTGTAGCACTCTACTCGGTCGGCGGGTTACTCGCATCACCCAGCCAACAAACCGTGGCGGCTAATTTGGCAGATAATAGTGCCCTAGGTTCTTATTTCGGGGTCGCAGGATTGGCAATCGCCCTAGGGGGCGGAATGGGGAGTTTTAGCGGTGGTACGCTCTATGGTTGGGGGAAGTCGCTCCAACAACCAGCTTTGCCCTGGCTCACGTTTATGAGCGTCGGCATAATCACTACCATCGCCCTCATCTATTATTTCCACCGCTTTGGCTTATTGACACACCACAAACCGCGCCACGTTCAGGACATCCCCGCATAACCGTTCCCACAGGAGGTTCGTTGTCTCCGTTGCCATTACGTCTCGTACAACTTTCTTTCTCGCTCGCCACACCCGACCAATATGGGCTGGTGATTGCGTTAGTGCAGCGCGCCCGGATTCGGTTGTTGCAATTTGGCACCATTACCCTGCAATTACCCGCATCCCAACAACTCATGGCGGTGGCGTGGCACGAATCTCAACCTGTAGCTGCGGTGGTTGCCAGCACAAGCAATCCCCACTGCGCATGGATTCGTTGTTGTGCCATTGATGATATTGCATTTCGTGACCATACCGCCGTCTTGGCTCAACTCGCACATACGCTCATTGCACACGCACCCGTCACTTGCTTGTACTACAGCGGTGATTCCAATGATCGTTGGTTTGGCGAAATGTTGGTAGGGGTAGGCTTTCATCCACACAATGCCATTATAGGGCTGCAACGTCAAACGTCGTTGCTTCTGCAGGATGCTCCTCAACCAGCCCTATTACAGCGGCTGCATGAGACTGATATTGCCACAATACAACGCATCGATGCCTATGCGTTTGCTGATGAATGGCTAAAAAATGACTATGAAATCAACCACTTATTTCATTCCGATACCGTTGCCTTCCATGCGATTATTGCTGACCAATCCGTAGGCTATGCGATTGCAGTCCTTCATGACCACGGGAGCCTGCTCCATATTGTGCGAATTGCAACAGTGCCTGAGTGGCGCCGCAAAGGGGTTGGCCAACAACTTTTGGCAGCGGTGATTGCCTATGGTCAACAAATCGACACCACATATATTTCACTCAATACCCAACACGACAACCACGCTGCGTTGGCGCTCTACCAGCGCGCTGGATTCCAACAGACGACTGATTACCACGAAGTTATTGCGCACGCCACATCCTTTGCTGTCAACCTTGAATAACGGAATCCAGGTAGAGATTAAAGCTGATTTACTCGCTAAAATGGTTGGCAGAGCTGTTTTGCAAAATCTCCTCTGCACTCAGCAAATTTCACTACAAAATGTAAATATTTTTTCATTAATATTATAGATATATGCTAAACTAATGTTATGAAAAGTCATAAATAACATGCGCTAGTATATCGTTAGAAGTATGGGACAGCGGGATTTAATCCGATGCCACTTTGATTTTGACATCCAACCCAATGGTCGTGTATTCTTCGTTCCCGCCTTTGCGTACGTTAACCCCACATGCAGCATGGCGTGGCGACGAGTAATACAACCACCAATGTCCCTCTGGTATGAGCAGAAAGTACACTGGCATTTCAGTAAACCGTCTGAATTCCGCTCATCTATTTGTACTCCGTGGGAGTTTCCCCATCTCCATTTTATTTCGGCCATAACCGTGTATTCTCACTGGTTGATCAAATTTCTTTTTTGCGAAATGGTGACCTCCCAACCATTGCCTATTTCTTCGCAAAGGCTGTCGATAATTTGGTATGATGGCGTTAAGTATATTTTTCTCTAATTTGTCTTTTACTAATGATGAGGTACATATGGCTATTATTCCTGATGAATTACTCACGCGCGGGGTAGCCGAGATTATCGTCGAAGCCGAACTCCGCGCAAAACTCGCCGCTGGTCGCAAACTCCGCCTCAAACAAGGGTTCGACCCTAGTCGTCCAGACATGCATATTGGCCATACTGTCGGCTTGCGCAAATTGAAAAAATTCCAAGAACTCGGTCATACTATCGTGTTAATTGTGGGGGACTGGACGGCGCAAATTGGTGACCCTAGCGGCCGTGACATCACCCGCCCTCGCCTCACCGCTGAAAAAGTCCGTGAAAACGCCCTAACCTACATGGAACAATTTTTCCGTGTTATTGACCGTGATAAAACCGAAATTCGTTGGCAAAGTGAATGGTTTGGCGACTTCACCCTCGAAAACGCCCTTGACCTAGCGGGGCGCTTTACGTTGGCACATATGTTGTCACACGACACCTTCCGCAAGCGCTACGAATCCGGAGCACCCCTCACCATCCTCGAATTGATGTACCCAATGCTGCAAGGATACGACTCAGTGGCAGTCAAAGCCGATGTGGAATTTGGTGGCACCGACCAGAAGTTCAACAATTTGGCAGGCCGTGAGCTCCAGGGCCAAATGGGACTTCCCCCCCAAGATGTCTTTTTGTTACCATTGATTCCCGGCACCGATGGCCGCAAAATGGGCAAGTCATTCGACAACACAGTAGATATTTTGCTATCACCCGAAAACATGTTTGGCAAAATCATGTCGATGGCCGACGAAGTTATGCCACTCTATTTTGAAGTGCTGACCGATGTCCCGATGAAAGAGGTCTCCGAAATTCGCCAAATCATCGAGAATGGTCATGAAAACCCGATGGAAATCAAAAAACGGCTAGCCACTGAAATCGTCGCACAATTCCATTCCCCTGCTGCGGCTACGCAAGGACGCGATGCCTTCGAACGCCAATTCCAACGCCGCGAAGCACCTACCGACATGCCCGAATATGCGATTACGGCGCCGATGGTCATCATCGATGTGTTGGTGGCCGCAGGACTTGCTAGTAGCAAAAGTGATGCGCGCCGCTTGATTGATGGAGGAGGAGTGAAACTCAACAATGAACGGATAAGCAGTTTCAATCAAGTGATTGAAGAGACTGCGGTCGTCCAAAAAGGTCGTCACTTCGTCCGTATTATCACTAAAGCCGGATAACTACCAAAACAGCCAACCCCATGCCGTGTGATAAACGCAGGCATGGGGTTTTCTCATCACGTTGTAATTGTATTATGCTATGGTGTAGTTCATGTACGGGTGTGTTGGACATAGGGGTATGAAATGGGCCGTTTTTTTCTTGTGACTAGCATAATTTGTATGGTGTTGTGTATCGGCTGTGGTACGGTGTCTCCCACAACTATACCCAGTAATTTGCCGGAATTTATCGCGAGTAATGCCACCCTGAGCAATACCAATGCCCCAACCATCGCCGTCGACCAACAAGCACCCGACCTATTTTGGACGTATGCTGACGGACACCAAGAGCAACTGAGCAGTCTCCAAGGCCAACGCGTGGTGCTCAATTTCTGGGCCACATGGTGTGAACCATGTCGGAGTGAAATGCCAACCCTCGCTGCGCTAGACGGTCACGATGTGCGCATTATTGGCATCAACAAAGGCCAACAACTCGCGGTCATCCCTCCCTTTGCTAAAGAATTAAATGTGCACTTCACCCTCGTAAGTGACCCAGATGGCACGGTGAGTACCGTCTATGGGGCACGGAATCTACCTACAAGCGTTTTTATAAATCGCACTGGGCAGATAGTTGCGATCCATATCGGGGTTTTGTCTACCGCCGCCCTACAGCTACAACTGGAGCGCATCCCATGACCACATCGTTACGCAGTTGGTATTGGTTGGTCATTGGTATGTATAGCGGTGTAGTCGCAGGCATTCTTTTTTGGCCATCACTGCCGCTCCCGAGTTGGCCAAGTAGTCACATTGCTTGGAACATGTATGCGAGTGTGCATGGTGTCTGTGCCCAAGTACACAATACTGCTCTTGCTGGCCAACAATTACCGCTTTGTGCACGTAATACCGGCATCTATGGTGCAATGACGTTGAGTATGTTGGCGATGGTACTTGCTGGACGACTTCGTTACACACAATATGGTTCAAAAATATACACGGTACTCTTGCTGTTCCCGATAGTGTTCGTTGGGATCGATGGCTTTAATTCTTTGAGTGTCGATCTCGGTATGACCCCGCTCTATCAGCCACAAAACTGGCTCCGCGCAATGACAGGATCATTCGCTGGTATTGCGATCGCGCCTATATTCATCCCAACACTGAATCGTGTATTGCGCAATAACGGCGATGACCATCCCATGATTGCCAAATGGTGGCAGCTTGTCGGCTTATGGGCACTCGCACTCGGCTATGCCGCCCTCATTAGCATAGGACCCGGTTGGCTCTATTGGCCGATTGCAGTGGTATCGTGGGGTGGGATTGTGGGGATTTTATTGATTTCAAATACATTTGCCGTTGCGGTCGCCGCTGGGTATGATCAGCGCAAAATTAGCCACCTCACCGAGCTCGTCAAGCCATTTTTGGTGGCGACATTGATTACCAGTGTCGAACTGGGCATCATGGCTTGGTTACGTTTTGGATTTGAGGCCAGTGGATTTGCCCGTTAATTGATATTCACGACGGCAAGCACGGGTTTTCTGATAAATTACGCGATTTCAAATCATATATGAACTTGTCGACAAGGCATTGCGGCGTTCACACAATTCGGCGAGGGTTACATCCCGGAAGCAACAGCGCACACGGTCACGTGCTTCATTCCAGGCATCTCGTACCACGGCGACTTCGACGACATTTGCCTGTCCAGGGCGATCACGGGCTTCGTCGCTCCCTTCGAGTGCTTCGATGATTTCAAGCACGGTAATCAACGATGCAGGGCGTGCCAAGCGGTGACCACCTTGACGACCTCGCAGGCTTTCGATGACACCTGCGCGCCGAAGCATCAATAATATTTGACTTATGAAATGTTCGTCGATGCCTTGGCGACGATGAATGTCGCCAGCTTGGACCGGGCCATCGCTGCCGTTTAGGGCAATATCAAGCATTGCACGTAATCCGTATTCGACTTGGCTAGACATGCGCATCATAACAAAAAACTCACATTCACAACAAACCATCAACAAAAAACAATCACCGGTTAACATTGCCCATGTACCATACAATTGTATCATGGAGTATTGTACCGAAGTAGTCGACGCCAACAGCGGATTCAGAGGAGAACACTATGCGCATAATGGTTATTGGTGGCGATGGCTATCTCGGTTGGCCAACTGCCTTGCATCTATCACAACGTGGTCATGATGTCGCTATCGTTGATAATTTGATCCGTCGCGGTTACGATAACGAGCTTGGTGCCCATAGCCTGACACCGATTACGTCTATCCAAGAGCGCATCGCCGTGTGGCAGCATGTCAGCAACAAACGGATTGAATTATTCGTTGGCGATTTGTGCGATTATACGTTTTTTGAGCCAGTCTTCAAACGCTTCGCCCCAGATGCAGTAGTGCACTTCGGCGAACAACGGAGCGCCCCCTATTCGATGATTGATCGCCGTCATGCCGTCTATACCCAAACCAACAACGTCGTCGGGACACTCAATCTGCTCTATGCGATTGCCGAACACAACCTCGACTGCCATTTAGTAAAGCTCGGTACCATGGGTGAATATGGCACTCCAAATATCGACATCGAAGAAGGGTATATCACTATTACCCACAATGGTCGCACCGACACCCTCCCATACCCCAAACAACCAGGCTCGTTTTATCACTTGAGCAAAGTCCATGACAGCCATAATATGATGTTTGCCTGTCGGGCGTGGGGCATCCGTGCCACCGACCTCAACCAAGGGGTCGTGTATGGTCTCGAAACAGCCGAAACAGTTATTGACCCACGGCTTGTCACTCGCTTTGACTACGATGCAGTGTTTGGCACCGCACTCAATCGCTTTTTGGTCCAAGCCGTGATTGACATGCCGATGACCGTCTATGGGCAAGGTGGCCAAACCCGCGGCTTCCTCGATATTCGTGATACGTTGGCGTGTGTAGAATTAGCGCTCAATTTCCCGGCGGCACGCGGCGAATTCCGCGTATTCAATCAATTCACCGAACAATTCAATGTGCTCCAGTTGGCCCACATGGTGCATGACGCCGCCAAAACCATCGGTATCAATGCCACCATCCAACATCTCGAAAATCCTCGCGTGGAAAAAGAAACACACTATTACAATGCCGCCCATAGCAAACTTATTGACCTGGGATTGCAACCGTATCTGCTGAACGATACGTTGCTCAATTCAGTGATGCACATGGTATATGCCCATCGCGATCAGGTGCGGAGTGCCTTGGTACTGCCAACAGTTAATTGGCGCAACACCAATTCTCCTGTCGCTGCCGCACCGTTTACCACCACCGACGGCACCCCCGCCTAAAAACACCTGGCATAATAATGCCTACGATGATCATTGTGGAAGTGTACGAAATACGATCCCCGCTGGCGTCGGGACGCCCGCGGGGATCTCTTTTTTTTCGGGGATAAATATACTTCAAATAATTTTGAAGTATATTTATCCCGAAAAAACAACCAAATTCACTCCGCGCCGGTTTGTTTTATCACAAACCGAACCCAACCTACACTCGTTAACTTAAATTGGCCGTCACTTCGATGATTTCGACGGCTTTGGCTTGGAATTCATCGCTACGAATACGTTGCAGCATGACCATCGAAACCAACAAAAACACGAATTCAATGCCAAAAACAGTGGCATACCCGGCGAGTTTATTCCCGGTACCAAAGGTGACTACGTCACGTACGACGCCGCTCAGCAAGGTACCACCGAGTCGCGCCAAGGCATCAGCCACCCCCCATGCACCAATAAACAACCCAACTTGGCCGGCAATGGTCATATCAAGCATCAATGCGAGATTGGCCGCAGTCGAAATGCCGGAACCAAAGCCAAACAAGAGCAAGCTGGGGAGCAATAATCCTACCTGATCCAATACCCCCGCAAGCACAATCCCGAGGAGGCCGAGAGCGGCAAACGTCGCACCAATGTGGGCGGCGCGCTTCAGCCCATACCAAAGTGTCAGCCGATTGGTGACGAGTAACCCTACCAACAACGCTACTCCCCAAATCGATGTAAAGCGCGTTGTATTGGCAGGTGACACCCCAAATACATCGGCCGCATACGGTTCGAGCAACACGTCTTGGCCAAGCAACGCAATCAGCAAAAGCATCAAATAAACAAAAAAATTCCGCGCTTGGGGATTGTGCGCGACCATCTGCAAGGTGGCACCGATATTTTTTCGTTGATCGCCGTGCGCCGCGGTGTAGCGTGGCTCCAGCCCAATCAACCCGACCAAGCCAATTGTCAACGCTATCCCAGCTACCACTGCAAACGCCGCGACTAAACGGGCGTGACTATACGGTTCAATACTGCGGGCCAACGTAATCCCACCGATAATCATGCTCAAAATCAACACAAACCACATCACCCCAACCGTTCGGGCACGTTGACCAGCTCCTGACAACTCTGTGGCAAGTGACAAATATGATACCGTAGCAAAATTAAAGCCGAATCCCCACGCGCCAAATGCGACAAACCCCAACGGTAAGCCCCACCACACGCCATCATGGATGGCAAAGGCAGCGTACGGGGTCAAGGCAGACCCGGCCGCACACAATACCAGACCTAGGATGATATACGGCGTGCGACGCCAGCCCCACAATGGGTACCGTTCGCTCAGCGAACCTACCCACATTTGCATTGGCGACAATATATACGGCACGGCAATCATTAATGCCACCAACGTCGCCGAAATCCCCAACTCGCTGATCATAATCCGATTGAGGGTGCTATTAATGGGCAATAACGTCAAGGCAACAGCCACGTGGACTGCACTCAACCGCAATAATTGTGAGGTACGCATGACAAATCCTTTGGTAGAGAAGCTATTTTTATTCTACCTTGTTTTTTCATCATTTTGTACCAATATAGGCGATTTAGCCTATTCTAATGCCAAACTCTAACCGACCGGTCAGTAGCACTATCATCATTAGCGCTCCAATATCCCCGGGCGTTCAAACACCACCCCTGCCACACTGGTAGCAATCATCGGCCATTGTCCAGTCGTCGAAAGCGCATGTGGGCCGTGGTCTGTGAGCAACATGGTGTCTTCTGATTTCGTGCCCGTAATGCTGGGATTCCAGGCAAAGGCTTGACCAACCGCAATAGGGTGAATGCTTTCGATTCGCGCTTGAATTTCACGGTTTTCGTACCCCGTCACGCCACCTTGATGGTGCTTGTGCCATTCGTCTGCATACCCGCGAGCGGCATACGCTGCACATACATCACCAAACGCATCACCCAACAGACGACCCGGTTGCGATGCATGCCAGGCCACTGCATCGACGTATGCGCATGCTTCGGCACGCTGGGCGATTTCGTCACCAACGCGTCCAAACGATATCAAGCGGGTGGCCGACACTATCAACCCATACCGGCGGGCACAAACGACCAGCATGGCCATTTTGGTCACGCGTTGCAGCGTCGGGGCAGGGTGGCGATAGCTGCGAATCCGTTCATCGCCGGCAATCAGCGTGACCACCGGCGTCGCACCACTCGCATAGACTTTTTGCGCCAATATCCCGGCAACTTCGAGTTCGTGCATCCCAGGTGCGACGAGGCGGGCGGCTGCTTCAATCGCTAATCCCGTCGCCAACCCATGACTGACAAACCTGTTTTGCTCCGCACTGGTTAAATTGACGCGCAAACCGGTTAATTCTCCTGCTACCGAATACGCGGCACCTGCGATATCACTGCCCCAGCACCCAACGCCACAGACGTCGTCCACAAAGCGATCGCGCGCAGTCGGGTCGAACCAATCGAATTGATGCGGTGTCAATGGCAATCCGGCGGTTTCTTCCGTCTGCATACGTACCATTTCGATGCGACTTGCCAGCAAATAATCACCGTCGGGTGTACAAAGCACACTGGCTACTGCAGTTTCGCTATTCACTCCCACATGGGCTTGACCACCACACGTAATCCAACTGAAATTCGCACAGCGGGTCAACAATATGCCCTTTAATCCTCTTTGCGTCATGAGTTGGGCGAGTCGAGTGCGTTTTTCGTGCCATTCTTGAGCATGTGTCATAGTCAAAGACTCCTTGTGCGCGCAGATTCGAATATGCCTAGTATAAAACAATCCAACAGGTACATTCAGCGGCATACGAAAACCGCAACCAGATACATCTGATTGCGGTTTTGATTGGTGGAGCAATGGGGGATCGAACCCCAGACCTCAACACTGCCAGCGTTGCGCTCTCCCAGCTGAGCTATTGCCCCATGATTTGCTATTTATTTTGGTGGAGGTGAGGAGGCTCGAACTCCTGGCCTCGACAGTGCGATTGTCGCGCTCTCCCAGCTGAGCTACACCCCCAAAACTCTTTTTGAAGTATACGCTGTCAGATGCAGGATGTCAAATGCAATTTCAGGGACAGCGTTAATGGAGTCCGCATCACTATTTCCATTTTTTATTGGGCATTCCGGCGCATGGTCATTCCCCGTGCCAACACATACGAACCGATGACCAACACGATTGCCCCACACTGCGCTATTAACCCTTCAAGATTAGGGAACAATGCGAACCACATCCCCAACCACCCAGGGATCGCCAGATTGACCGGCGCTGTGCCAATCCACCCTGCCTGTTGCATTTCTTGGACTTGTTCACCCACCATTACCACCAGCACCATTGCCAACAATAACCCCGTCACTATCAACAATTGCTTATAGGGCAATTTGTGATTGGTCAAAAACGTCACTAGCCCGATTACCCCGGTAAACGCCAGTCCAATCAATACACCCATAATCACCGTAGGGGTACCTACTTGGAGCCGTACATTTTGCAAAAACAATACAATTTCAAAACCTTCGCGGTACACTGCACTAAATCCCAGCGCAATCATCCCCCATGTTGTTTTGGATAGCGACACGCCGCTCCCCAGCAATTGGCGTTTGCGTTGATTATGCAGTGAAATCCAACCTGTCCAATAGACACTATGCAAAAACCAATTCATAATCACCAGCAACACCACAATCGCCAATAATCCCGTGGCAGCTTGGATATGCAATGCCGGTGCATTGATTTGATCCATAATTGCAACCACGATAAACCACGTGACAATACTTGCCAGTAATGTCCAACCAGCCCCTTGGAATACCGCACGGCGCAAATGGGCTTGGGCACCAACAAAACTTGCCGTTATCGCGGCCAACACTAATATCGCCTCTAATCCTTCGCGGAACACAATCAAACTGGTATTGATAACCACCGCATTTGGATGTAAATTCGATGCAAACGGATCCGGCACTCCGGCCGATACAATACCTTGCCAGATCATCACCCCTACCACAATTGCCAAACCAACTCCCGCCACCCAGCGGTACCATTCCCACTGACGCAATTGCCCGGCATGTTGATTCGCTGCCATGTATTCCTCCTGTAACGACCGTTTTTGCGTCAATACAACAAGCATCTACTTTACTATTGTCAGTATACTGATTATTTTTATTTTTACAAGTTTAAACTGTTTTAATTCATGACGTAACAAAAAACGCCCACAGCAATAAAATCACTGTGGAGCGCTTCCATTATTCACCTATATAGCTATCAAATATCAAGGTTCCGCACTTCGGGGGCATGGGTTTGGATAAAGCGTTTGCGGGGCGGCACGAGGTCACCCATCAACATGGTAAACGTCTCTTCCGCAGCCACCGCATCGTCCATAGTGACCTGCAAAATAATCCGATTGGTAGGATTCATCGTAGTATCCCACAATTGTTCGGCGTTCATTTCGCCCAACCCCTTGTAGCGCTGGATTTCCATACGACTGCGGTCACTCGGCGACAAACTCGCTGCATATTCTTCACGGTCACGGTCATCATACACATAGCGTTCGTTTTTGCCGACTTTGAGACGGTACAACGGCGGTTGTGCAATATACAGATTGCCGCTTGTGATGAGTGGTCGCATATAACGGAAGAAAAACGTCAGTAACAAGGTACGGATGTGACTGCCATCGACATCGGCATCGCTCATCAAAAAGACGCGGTGGTAACGAATTTTAGTGATGTCAAACTGATCGCCCACACTCGCCCCGATTGCCGTAATCAACGAACGCACTTCATTGTTCGACAACATTCGGTCAAGCCGACTTTTTTCGACATTCAGGATCTTACCACGCAACGGCAAAATCGCTTGGAACCGGCGATCGCGACCCTGCTTGGCGCTCCCACCGGCGCTGTCACCCTCTACGATAAACAACTCGCAGTTGGCAGGGTTGTTGTCGGAGCAGTCGGCCAATTTGCCCGGCAACGAAAAGCCTTCGAGGGCTCCTTTACGCGCCGTTTCTCGTACTTTTTGGACGGCGAGGCGTGTACGGGCTGCAGAAACACATTTTTCGATGATCCGTTTGGCTTCAGCGGGGTTTTCTTCGAGCCATTGTTGCCACGAATCACCAAACACGGTATTGACGGCGGTGGCAGCCACTGGGCTGACGAGTTTTTCTTTGGTTTGTGAGCTAAATTGTGGGTCGCGTAATTTAACACTAATCACCGCCGTCAACCCTTCGCGGACATCATCACCGGTCAAATTGGTGTCATTTTCTTTGAGCAGGTTCTTGCCGCGGGCATAGGTGTTGATGACACGGGTTAATGCATTGCGAAACCCCGTCACATGCGCGCCACCATCGGTATTGTTGATGTTGTTGGCAAATGAATAAATGGAGTCTGTGTCGTAGGTGTCGGTGTATTGCAACGAAATCTCAACCGCCACATCATCCGCAATTCGGTCCACATAAAATGGATTTTTGTGGAGCACGGCACGGTCTTTGTTCAGGTGACGCACATACGAGCCAATGCCACCCTCAAAATAAAAATTGTGTTCATTGTCATCGCGCTCGTCTACAAAACGAAAGCGTAACCCTTTGTTGAGGTATGACATTTCTCGGAAGCGTTGTGCCAAGGTACGGAAGTTGTAGTCGAGGGTTTGAATGATCGTCGTGTCTGGCAAAAACGTCGTCTCTGTGCCGTGACGTTCAGTCGGCTCTACATCAGTGATATCGCCTTGGGGAATACCGCATTGGAAAATTTGGTAATAGTGGCGACCGTTCCGGTAGACATCGACCCGGCAATAGGCGGACAACGCATTGACTGCCGACACGCCCACACCGTGCAACCCAGACGACACTTTGTACCCCGTCCCGCCAAACTTCCCACCTGCATGTAATACCGTCATCACCACTTGGAGTGTACTTACGCCCATTTTGGGATGGATACCAACGGGGATACCCTGACCGTCGTCACTCACCGTGACAGAGCCATCTTCGTGGATGATGACTTCAACGGCAGTCGCGCGACCTGCCATAACTTCGTCGACGGAATTGTCGACGACTTCTCGCACCATCGTGTGTAATCCATTGATATCGGTCGGTCCAATATACATACCTGGGCGCTTCCGCACCGCTTCCATGCCTTCAAGGACTTGTATTTGACTCTCGTCGTACAATGAAGCTTGCATGCCTGCATCACTCATAACTCGTTCTTTCCTCTACAATGATGCTGACGCATCAAACCCCACTTGTTCGCACCACAGGGGCGTGTTGACTTAATTGAAACAGGACAAAACGCAAGCGCGCCATAACCAACCCAGTCATCAAATACGTGCTGATTGCTACTACTGCAATACGCCCTATGAATGAGTCAATCAACCCAGTAAAAATAACGCCACTCCCCGCAGCAATTACCAACACTATCATCATGAGTGTGAGTGTGCGCCAAAACGATGACCGCACAATTTGGACACTTGTTTTTATCGCACGAATCGGACCAATCTGCGCAAGCACCATTACTTCTCGCGTAAATCCGATATAAATACCGACCCACAACCAGACCCCTGCCCCAATAAAAACCACGAACGCCCCAAAGGCCGGACTCACTCCAAATAACAGCATCACAAAAATCGTCAGTGGAATCAGTAACAAAAGCATCACCGCAGCCATCAGCAATGCATAGAGAAGCAATACTGCCACGGTACGAACCGACCGGTATGGTACCTGTCGCCATTCCGGCATACGTGTCACCCCACCACGTGCTAACTCCAAAAAAACGCCGCTGGCGATTACCGTCACCATGTTGATGACCGCAATCCAACCAAATAACGCCACCGCATCAGCGATTTGGAAGGCATTATTCGCACCTATGGGTACCGATAATGCGACGATATATGGTAAACCAAGTGCGTCTGCACTTGCTCCTGCGGTACGAAAGGTGTAAATCGAATACGGGACGACATTCAGCCACGCCAACTGTCCACGCATGTCTTGTTTGGCGATCTCATCAAGAATCAGCAACGATTGATCACGGACATCTTTTATATCGGCCGTACTTGCCCCATCTGGCTGTAGTTCACGCACCATTGCACTCGTTTTTGCCACAAGTGGTGCCAAAGAAACGCCCGGACCAAACCACAAGTACGCATTGATGATGAGTGGTACAAGCAATACCCACGGCGCCCGATTCAAGGCAGCATATGCGTCACTCAAGATATCTACGATACTCGGTGGAGTCGTCGGATTGGCCACTGTCATCCTCCTGTAATTTAATCTAATTATACCACAGACACGACTACACTGCCCTTTCGGAGATGCAAATCGTTTACGCTCGTTCGCTACAATCCGGCAAACAGAATGGTTCCTTCTCACATCGGAATTTCACCAATCAAATCCGATCACACCACACAACCCAAGGGATGCGGTATAGTAAGAGGAATAACCAAATAGGAGTCGCAAATGAGTGATTTGCCTCATTATTCCCCACAAACCGAAAGTATCTATCGACGCCCGATTACTGCGCAACGACGACTGTTGGTCATATATGCCCACCCCGATGATGAAGCTTTTGGGAATGCGGGTATCATCCTGGCGGCTCGTCACGCGGGCATCGAAGTGCACTATATCTGCGCTACTCGGGGCGAATGTGGAACCGTTGATGACCACTTCCTCACCCTATATCCCGATGTACGCGCGCTGCGAACTGCCGAACAAATGGCAGCAGCCGAAGCATTGGACCTCGGTGCTGTGCACTTCCTGAATTACCGAGACAGCAATATGCCTGGCAGTTTAGATAACCAAAACCACCAAGCACTCGTGCAGGCGCCGGTCGGCGACGTGGCAACGCGCATTGCGACCCTCATCGATGACATCAAACCCGAATTCGTCATCACCTTTCCACCGTATGGTGGGTATGGCCATCCTGATCATATTGCAATCCATCATGCCAGCATGGCCGCCCTCGCCCACGCAACCTGGCATGTACCAAATGTCTTTTATTCGACTTTTTCAACCACACTCATTCGTGCGATTATATTGTTCATGCGTATCATCCGTCGCAATCCTCGGGCATTTGGGCGCAATGGCGATATCGATGTGGTTCGGGTCGCCGAAGAAGCCACCCCCATTACTACCACCGTTGATTGCCGCCATGTAATCCCAGCTAAAATAGCCGCGTGGCAATGTCATGCCAGCCAAGGTGGCAGGACAACGCGGGTGCCCCGGATTTGTTGGCGCTGGTTTTATGGCACCGAAACCCTCACACGCGTCACCCCTCCAGCCCTTGGGCACCGTGAGGTGCTACGGTTCGAGGCATGAGCGATTCTCCGATTACTATTCGTGCCGCCACCCCAGCAGACATCGACGACGTCGTAGCTGTGCATCGTGATGCCTTTAATGATAAATTTCTGGCGGCATTTGGCCGCGCCAAATTCCAAATTGGCGTTGACTTGATGGCCGAAACCTGGCGGCGTCAAGGTACTGCTGGGCTGCAAGGGATGTGGGTTGCAATTATTGATAATCAGATTGTGGCGACAATCGCCCTACGTGCCCGCATTACGATGCGCCAATTGCCCCCGGTGCCCGTAGAATGGTTATTCATCAAAGCATTAGGCGTTACTCGGGCCATGTATGCCCTCACCGCTTTATCGATTATTGACCACCCCATAGCCAACAACGAACTCTATATCAGTGATGTGGCGGTGCGCAGGAATTACCAACGACGGGGGGTCGCCAGGGCATTATTGCAACACGCGGTGAGCGAAGCGCGCCGGCTCAATCTCAGTTCACTGTGCTTATTGGTAAGTGCCTCCAACACGCCAGCCATCACCCTCTACACACAAGCTGGCTATCGCATCGATACTACCCAATTTTCTTTTTTGGCGTGGCTCATGATGCGTCGCTGGCAATGGTTACTTTTACGCGCCAAACCGCAGTAGGTGCGAGACTTGCCTCGCACCTACTGACGGGCCGCTCGTTCTTGGTTTATTAATTCACGCATAACAGCAGTCAAACCACCGCCACCAATCAGCGGTGGCGCACAGCGTACGCGCACCAACGGCGCTCGGTACCACGGCACGATGAGCTGCAAGGTGGCCGCAAACCAATCGCGGTCTTTACGGATTGGCATGCGCCGCACCCACCAGTTTTGCAGGGCGCGGGCCGAAATCACCCCACTCACCAGTGCTCCTACAACCGGCAAACCTGGGATCAGTCGACAAAAAAACGCCGTCACGGCTGACCAATCGCGTAGTGTGGATGCGGCGTCTTCCATGACTGCCGGATCTGGTTCGATATGACCCGCAGGGAATGTCAACAACGCCCCACCATTACGCAGATGTCGCGCCGCAATTCGCATCACCTTGGCACGACCAGCCACATCATCTGGTACACATATCAAGCGTGCCGCCACATTGGGTAACGCCCGCAACAACGGCCGATCGGCGGCAATCACTAACACATCAGGGCGATTAATCGCCACAAACATTGCCGAGGTATCGACCATACCCGGATGATTGGCACAAATCAAAACAGCCCCCGTTCGCGGGATATAGTCTGTATGAACATATTCGGCCTGCGTGGCGTATTGATCAACAATCACTTGCCCGGCGGCAGCCAGGCTTTGCTGACCGGCCAACTGGTCGCATGCCGCCATACTCTGCGCCAAACGCCGCGCCGGCCACCAGCCCAGTACCGCCACAATCCGACGGAGCACTGGTCGCTGATCAACCTTGAATGATTTTTGCAAATCAGCAACATTCATCGCGGTCAACACATCAATATTTGCCTGCATGCCTCACTCCATTCCCCAATAAAAAGCGCACCATAGCCGTGGCTATGGTGCGCTGATACATGCCAGACTATTCGTAGCGCAAGGCTTCGATAGGCAACAACAGGGCCGCCCGTTTTGCCGGGTAATACCCGAAGCCAATTCCAATGCCTAAGGCAAAAATCAGCGAGATAATCACCGCCGGAATCGACAGAATCATCCCCAATCCCGCCGCCGAGGCAATTCCCAAAACCAACGCCACTGCAAAGCCAATTCCGATAAAACTGCCGATCAAACTAATCGTGGCGGCTTCGATGACGAATTGCCCCAACACATCTCGATCGGTGGCACCCAAGGCTTTGCGCACGCCGATTTCGCGGGTACGCTCAGTCACTGCGACCAACATAATGTTCATAATGCCAATCCCACCCACCACCAAACTAATCCCTGCCACAACGGCAATAAATCCAGTGATTGCGCTGTTAATTCCATTCAAAATCCCCAGCGCTTGGGTGGGTGAATTAATTTTGAAGTCATCGATGGCCCCTACCGGCACATTGCGGGCATCGCGCAATGTCGCCGTAATCAAGGCTTCTGCTTTGGTTACGACCCCTTCGGTGCGTAACCCCAACAAAATCGACGACATCTTGAGACCCCGGCCAGGCAAATCTTGGTTACCGGCAATGCGCAAGCGGGCAGTTCCTGACGGCACGAGGATGCGTTGATCAGACGAAAAAGGGCCACCGGCGCCTTTAATTACCCCGAGGATTTTGATGCTCTGCCCATTGATAATGATGGTTTGCCCCACCGCCTTCGCACGATTTTCGACACCCTTGCCAAACAAATCCTCGGTCACGAGCGACCCGAGTACGGCCACGCGGTCGGAGTCTAGTTCTTCTTCGAGAGTAAAAAATCGCCCAGCTTCGAGGGGTACCGACTGGACTTTTTGATAATCAGCACCCGTTCCCACCACCAACGAATCGACTTCGACGGTGCCAGAGCGGGCCCGCACTTTGATGGCTACTTCGGGAACGATAGTACGAAAAATATCAGGGTGCGTGGTGACCATTTTGTCCAAGGCATTAAAGTCCTTGATGGACAACAATCCATATCCCGACGATACCCGAGCGCCGTTGGCATCGGGGTCGCCAGGCAAAATCGCCACCCGACGCGTCCCCAAATCGATGAAGCGCTCAAATACTTGTCCTTGCAAGGCATTGCCCAACGACAACACCGACACCAAGGTAGACGAACCAATAATAATCCCCAGCATAGTCAACAGCGAACGAAAGGTATTGGCGCGCAAGCTTTGCCACGCCATGCGTAATTGTTCACCCCACATGTGGCACCTCCGTCACGACTCGCCCCAATGCGTCAGTATTTATTCCATAATATTCGTGCAAGGCATCCATGTTTAATTGGCCGTCGCGCAAACTAACGATTCGGTCCATTTGCTTGCCGACTTCGGCATCGTGGGTTACCACCACCACCGTGATGCCTTGCTCGCGGTTGAGTTGGCGAAAGAGCGCCATGATTTCGTGGCCAGTACGGCTGTCGAGTGCGCCGGTTGGTTCATCTGCCAACAAAATCGCAGGATTGTTGACCAAGGCCCGCGCAATGGCTACCCGTTGCTTTTGACCACCAGACAACTCGTTGGGGCGGTTATTGAGGCGATTGCCCAAGCCGACCGCTTCGAGCGCTGCTTTGGCTCGTGCTTCCCGTTCGCCCATACCCACCCGAGCATACACCATCGGCAAGGCGACGTTTTGCAAGGCAGTCAGCCGCGGCAACAGATTGAAGTTTTGAAAGATAAAACCGAGCTTTTGGTTGCGCACTCCCGCTTGGGCCGTGCGATCAAGGCCGCTTGTCTCGATACCGTCCAGCAAATAGGTGCCACTCGTTGGGACATCGAGCAACCCGATGATGGTCATTAAGGTGCTTTTGCCACTGCCTGATGGACCCATGATGCCAACCATTTCGCCTTTGGCAATAGTGAGCGAGACGTTATCCAAGGCAACGACGCGGTTATCGCCGCCATCGAAAATTTTGGAGACGTGGTGAATCGCAACGACGTCAGTGCTCATTTACTTGCCTCTCCATCGATTTCGACAACATCGCCCACAGCCACACCGCTCTTAATTTCGACCAAATCGTCACCACGCACACCCGTTTCAACGGTACGGACCTCACGGACGCCGTTTTTAATCACGCTCACTTTTTGGACGCCGTCAACGAGATGCACTGCAGCGCGGGGCAGACCGATGGCGTTTTTGGCTTGGGCAGTAATGATTTGGGCAGAAGCCGTCATCCCAGATTTGACCACGCGTTGATCTGGAGTCGCTTCGACAGTGACTTTGTACGACACGACACCATTATTGATAGTCGCTTGCGGAGCAACGCGTACCACTAAGCCTTGTAAGGCAGGGGCACCGAGGGCATCGACCAACACATCGACCTTTTGACCGACAGCGACATGGGCCACATCGACTTCATCGACGGTTATTTCCACCGCGAATTTCGTGATATCAATCAAATTGACGACTGGGGCGGTGGATACTAATTCACCAACTTTCGCACTCACATCGGCTACCACACCGGCAAACGGGGCGGTCAAGGTAGCATCGTCTAAATTGACGCCAGCCATTTGCTTTTGGGCTTGGGCTTGCGTCAGCCGCGCGTTGGCGCGATCGAGCCCCGCGGTAGCCGCGGCAACGTTGGCTTCTTGAGCGGCGACTTGGGCATTCCGTTGGTCACCGAGCAGTTTGCCGAGATTCGATTCCGCCGTCGCTACTGCCGCTTTGGCAGCAGCCACATCGGCACCAGCGCCGCTGGACAGTGCTGCTAAATCGGCTTGGGCAGTATTCACACGTGATTCGGCAGTGGCAATCCCACTGATTTCGGCTTGACGGGCGGCATCTGCATCACGGGTCGCTTGTGCTAACAACGCCGTGGCGTTTTCGTTGGCACGCACTGCCGCATTGTATTTGCCTGCATAGTCGCGTATGTCGCTTTGGCTCAATTCACGGCCGGTCCGGGGATCGGTGCCTTTATCGATAACATGTTGGTTATCTTCGCTTGCGCCAGTCATTGCCGATTGGGCATCGGCCAAATCATTGGCGCGCTGGGCCACCAATGTATCGGCTTGCGCTTTGGCCACCGCAAGTGTTTTGCGCTGAGTATCGAGGTTGGCTTGGGCATCGACGACGGCAGCCTGGGTTCGTGCCAATACATCGGCCCGGGTACCATTGCTGAGTAACGCCAAGCGTGCTTGGGCTTCGGTCAAATACGCCCGGGCAGCGGAAATGTCATTTGCCGTCACACTACCGACGGTTTGATTGAGGACCGCTTGCGCCCCTGCCAATTGGGCCGCAGCGACGGCCACATCTGCTTGGGCCAGAGTCAATGCTGCGGTCGCGGATTGGGCGTCGAGGGACAACATGTTGTCTTCGAGTTTGACGAGGGGTGCATGTTGCGCCACAGTATCGCCCGCCACCACCAACACTGCCGCGACACGTCCACCACTGGTATAACTGAGATTTGCACTGCTACGCGGAGTCATTTTGCCAGTCGCAGTAATACTTGCCGTAATGTCCCCTTGGGTAGCAGTGACAGTGGCTCCGATGGCCGTGGCAGCCGCCGTGCTTTGTAACGAACGAAATACAATTGCGCCCACAATTGCCACAATGACCACGCCAATAATTACCATCATACGTCTTGAAATTTGTGGAATGCGATTACGCCAACTTTGTGAAATCACTGCCATGGTGTTGCTCCTTTTGGTAACTTACGCCATACAAAAACAGGTCGGTCATACGCGTTGCATCAATGTGCATCTGGATAGCGGCACCTTCTGGACCACTAAATGCTTCCACAAAACACAAAAACATCATGGCAAGCTCTGCAGCAGTGCCACCGGCAATCTGCTTGTTCGCCAATCCTTGCCCCATCACGGCTACTAGTGGGCCCATCATGGTGCGATAAAACTGTTCGGCTAATTGGGC
The DNA here is from genome assembly GCA_943328915.2 of Singulisphaera sp. GP187. Classification (GTDB taxonomy): domain Bacteria; phylum Chloroflexota; class Chloroflexia; order Chloroflexales; family Roseiflexaceae; genus UBA965. The sequence goes on from CALQBW020000003.1 coordinate 44,836, forward strand.
TTGCCATTGAGGTGACAGATAGGTACGGATCTCATGGCGCAACATTCGCGTGTCTTCGGCGTTGCGTGACTGAATCATTTCAATCACACCACACAATAACTGTGCGAAACTACCGTCAATTTCCGCAATCGCAGCACTCATTTCGGCGCCCATCTGCGTCAACACCTGGTGCGCCATGGCCACGTACAAGGCCTCTTTGTTGGCGTAATGGTAATACAACGTCGGTTTGCTAATCCCAACCTGTTGCACTACATCTTTGATTGATACGCCATTAAAGCCACGTTCCATGAACAATTGATGGGCCACTTGTAATATGCGCTCTGCGGTTTGTGCGCCGTCTCGTGCCATGTGACCTCGTTATATACCGAATGGTAAGTATCATAATTGGGTTTTCATGTTTTGTCAATACATTGCACAGGATTTGTTTGTTTTCTAATGTTTGGTATCCACAGCCAAAAAACTGTGCACGGATTGTGCACAGTTGCATACCTATTCCTGCCCATTGACACATTCACCAAAGATCACCGATGCGAGCGATAATGAATTTGAGGTAGCGTCCTTCGAGGAAGTGGGCCGGCACGGGGTGGTCGAGGGCATGGCCAGCTTCATGGAGGATTTGCAGGCGTTTTTCGCTGTTGGTGGCAACCGAGGTTAGCATCATGCGGAACTCTTCGGGAGCAATTTGGCTGGTACAACTGGCCGACACCAATAAGCCATTGGGTGTCAGGCATTTGATCGCCAGCATATTGAGTCGAGTATAGGCTTGCATGGCCGCATCACGCTGTAGGCGGGTGCGGGCAAAGCTAGGCGGGTCGAGGATAATACAGTCATACTTTCGCCCATCGCCGGTCATTTTTTGTAATAACTCAAAACAATCTTGGGTGACATACTGATGGCGCTCGGCGGGCAATTGATTGAGGGCGATGTTACGCTCGGCCGCCTCGGCGAGGCCATGACCGCTGTCCGCACTCACTACTTTGCGTGCGCCCCCTTTGAGGGCATACAGCGAAAAAGCGCCGGTATAAGCGAAACAATTGAGCACGCTCAACCCAGCCACATAGTGCATTAAGGTCTGGCGGTTTTCGCGGTGATCGAGGAACAAGCCGGTTTTTTGGCCAACCTGGGGATCCACCACAAACTGCAACCCGGCGTGCTCTTGTACCACCAATTCGTGGGCCGGCACCTCGCCCCATAGCACCGCCCGCCGTTGCGAAGTATTGTTGTCGTCATCGCGGTTTTTGCTACCCAGCACGGCCACCAAATCCGGGTTCACCGCCACGAGGGCGACGACTACGTGATGGACAATACTCGCTGGACCACTGCCATAGCTCTGAAGCACGGCGACGTTACCATACAAATCGACGGTGATACCCGGCAGCCCGTCGCCTTCGCCGAACAACCAGCGATAGGCGGTCACCCCTTGGGCGCGCAAAATTGATCGCCCCTGCCAGGCCTCGCGGACGCGCTGGGTAATCAAGCTGGCGTCAATGCGATTGGCAGTAGTGTATATGCGGATTGCGATGGGGCCTTGGGCATCCCACAACCCTATCCCGCGCCAGCCGCCGCAACGTACCACCACCTCAGTGCCATCGGCCAAGTCAATGGCGGCATCGAGGTGATTGCGGTAGACCCACGGGTGGCCACGCCGCAGCGTATCGCGTAAATTGCGCGGCAGGGTAATTTCGGCACGGGGCATGGTGGTTCCTTTGGGTAATTATTGATGAAAAACGTACCGCGGCGCAGGGCCGCGGTACGTCACCAGCACAGGGTTATTTTTGGCCTTCGAGGGCCTTGTGGTTGCCATAGCTGGGGCGGACCAACCCGTTGGGGGCAGCCCAGCGCACGCCGTTGGCGATGACCAACTGGACGTTTTTGTCGAAGTAGGTGGGGTAGCTTTCGTGGCCAGGGCGGAAGTAGAAAACTTTGCCGTTGCCGCGATGATAGCAGCAGCCACTCCGGAATACTTCACCGCCGGTGAACCAGCTCACCATCACCAAATTGTCGGGAGCGGGGATGTCGAAGCGCTCGCCGTACATTTCTTCGGGGAGCTCGAAGTGTTGGGGCACGCCGGCCGCAATCGGATGGCTGGGCTCGATGACCCAGACCCGCTCGATGTCATCAGACTCGCGCCACTTGAGGTCACAGGTGGTGCCCATCAACGACTTGAAGATTTTCGAGAAATGGCCAGAATGCAACACAATCAAGCCCATACCACGTTCGACCACATGTTTTTTGACCCGGATCACGATGTCGTCTTGGACGGCGTCGTGGGCCATATGCCCCCACCACACCAACACGTCGGTTTGGGCCAATACAGCCTCGCTCAGCCCATGTTCGGGGTCATCCAGAGTGGCAGTATTTACCACAAAATCACCACTGCTGGCTTTGAGTCCATCGGCAATAGCCCCATGAATGCCCTTTGGGTAAATGGTGCCGGCAGAATGGGTTGGGTCCTTCTCATGGCGGAATTCATTCCATACCAATACACGCATCATTGTGAGTACTCCTATGAAAAATCGAACCATCACCACTATACCACTTATGACGTAGGGGACTGGAAAGTGAAAAGTGCAAAATAGAATTTCCCAATCACACCCCTGCAACAATCGTTAACCCATGTCTTTGGTGTACAATATTAAAGTAATCAGCAAGTGGTAACATTGACGTGTCACAACCGATATCTCCTTTTTCAATCCAACAGATACTCCAACAAATACGCACCTCCGGTGCGGTTCTTAATCCACAATTGATACGAGTAATTCAGCAACACCAAGCCGAAATAACCGTACCGTTGCGCCAACTACTTGCTCAAAAAACAATTCTCCAAGATGACGAATCTCACTCCTTTGCCAGGGGCCATGCTTTAGTGTTTTTGAGCAGTTGGGGGGATAGCGAAACCATCGCTATTTTGCACGATGTATTACTGCGCCACGACGACCAACTCGAAATATTTTACGAACTTATAGAATATACCGTGCCTGCCTATGGACCAGAAATAATCCCCGTATTTGCCGAATTAATAAATGATAGTGACGCACCTCGCGCTTCGCGGATTATTGCGAGTTCATTATTAAGTATGATTGCCCATTTACATCCATTAACGGCTGTGGTCGTATCCCGTATTTTGTGCCAAGCGCTCCCGCCACCCGAGTTGGCCGCGTCCCAAGACAGCGAATTATGGTCGTGGATTGTGGCAGCACTAGCGGAATTACGCAGCAAATCGGCCAACACCCAAGTCCGCCTGCTCTATACTGCAGGGGTACTTGACCCGAGTATTTGTGGGCGCCCCGAAGAGTTTACCCAAGCGCTCAACGATACGATTTACCACATTTCATTTCGCGATCCATTGTATTTATACGAACAGTCATAACATGCAATTACCGCGCCTGGGCTCAATCCAACCCGAAATTCCCAAAATCATGAGTGCAATTTTCATCGCTGTGGCATTATGCCTCGGCGGGGCTGCGTTGCTTGTGTATAGTTACTTCTGGGTACCGTTTGTAGTGATTGCGAGCCTCGCACTGACCTACAAAATGTTAGGCAATGTACGCGTGATGGTGAGCGTCATGGTATTACTCATCACGGTATTGCCGTTTGGGACGTTGCCGTTCCGCGCAGTTATTACGCCTTCATTATTATCAGTAGCAATTGGGGCCTTGATTGGCGTGCGGCTTATCACTGCATTGACGAACCTTGATTATAAATTTGATTTTTCGCCCTTTGCACCGGCAGTGCTAGGATTTATTGGCTTCACCTTGTTTGCCTTGTTTCTTGGTGCCAAAGGGCTCCCTGATGCAACTACGTTGCATAATTACGCCAAATTTTTGTTGGGGATTTTGGTGATGTTTGTGGTGCTTGACACCATCAAAAGCGAAGCAGACATTCGCTGGGCGATGCGCTTATTGTTGATTGGCGGTACCATCTCAGCTTTAATTGGGTTGGTACTGTATGTGATTCCGGCAACGTCCGCGCAACAATTTTTGCTACAGTTTGGCCGCATCGGCTACCCCACTAGTGGACGGATTTTGCGCTATGTCGAGGATGATACGAGTGGCCTAATGCGCGCCATCGGGTTGTGTGTCGACCCCAATAGTTATGGGGGAATGTTGGCACTGATTGGAGCCGTGGCGGCCACACAATTGATTGTGGCACGGCCGGTGTTTTCACGTCGCATGATCATCATGATTACGGGAATCATCGTCGTGGCGTTGTTTTTGACGTTTTCACGGGCCGCCCTTGGCGGGCTCATCATCGCCGCGATTTATGTGGCTACCGTGCGCTATCGGCGCTTGTGGTGGTTGATTATCGGCAGTGGGATTATCGCCACCATATTGTTGGTGTTTGTGGGGGTGGGCGAGCAGTTTGTCAATCGCGTAGTCCAAGGCGTGCAGTTCCAAGACCGCGCCAATCAAATGCGGCTGGCCGAATACAACAACGCCATCGCCGTCATCCAAGCCTATCCGTTTTTTGGGATTGGCTTTGGTAAAGCGCCCGACATTGATTTGGTGGCCGGGGTATCGAGTATTTATCTCGCCATTGCGCAGCGGATTGGATTAATCGGTTTACTGGCGTTTTTGGGATTAATGGCTAGTCTATTTGTGCAGAGCTGGCGCAGTTTGGGTTTGGCTGTTGCCCAGAACGACGAAGTCCACGCCAGTTGGCTGATTGGTTTACAAGCGGGGGTGGTCGCGGCGCTGGCAGTGGGGTTACTCGATCACTATTTTTTCAATATTGAATTTAGTCATATGACCGCGTTGCTATGGTGCACCATTGGGCTAATGCTGGCCGTCGCACGCAATAGTGCCCTGCCGAGTGAGTCGGTATGACGCCGTTTGTAATTGGTATTGCTGGGGGGAGCGGCGCCGGCAAAACCACCATCGCCAAACGGATCATCGACCAGATTGGTCATCAGGCGATTGCCTGGGTTCCTTTTGATGCCTATTATTGCGATTTGGGACATCTGACCATCGCCCAACGCCAAGCCTGTAATTTTGACCACCCCGATGCCTTTGACACCGAACTATTCCTTACGCACCTCGATCAATTAATTGCCGGCCGTGCAATCACCCTGCCCAATTATGATTTCGTGCAATATACACGGGTGGGCGGTGGGCACGTGGTGCAACCACGCCCGATTATTTTGGTGGATGGGATTTTGTTGTTTGTGGCGGCGGCGATACGATCCCGCATGAATGTACGCATCTTCATCGAAGTAGCCGATGATATCCGCTTGCTGCGGCGAATGTTACGTGACACCCAAGAACGTGGGCGTGACGTGGAATCAGTCTGTCAACAATACATAGCAACGGTCCGCCCGATGCATCAGGCCTTTGTTGAGCCGTCACGAAGCTATGCCGACGTGATTATTCCGGGAGTCAACGATGTCACGGCGGCGGTCAATCTGATTACCAATCATATTCGGCAATTGCTCAGTGCGACTCCAGACGGAAAAGAGGGAATATGACCACCATTCATCCCTTCCCACCCACGCTTGCTTTTTCTCCCTACCTCGATGAGCTCTATGGCGTTTTGGAACCACATTTCACCATTGATCGGCGCTCACCACGCCACGCTATCCCTGCGCTTTTATTTGGGCGGGGGGCACGAATTTTGCACGTGCATTTTTTTGATGAAGTGGTGCAACGTCCATCTCGATTCATTACTTGGATGCGCTTTGTCATGTGGATTATGTTGTTGATGTTGTTGCGCTGGCGGGCAGTCACCATCGTCTGGACAGTCCACAATGCCACTCCCCACGAATGCCTGCACCCCGATATTGCGCGCCGCACCACACAGCACGTTCTCAACCAATGCCACGCGGTAACGGCGCATCATCACGCCACGCGCACGCTCCTGCTTGAGCAATACCCCACCACTACACCCATCAGTGTAATTCCGCACGGACACAAGGCACATCCCTTTGGGTTGCTCCCCCAGCATCAATATGCCCGCCAACAGCTCGGCTTGACCCTCGATGCGCCGTTGTTGCTATACCTCGGCATGATCCGGCGCTACAAAGGCATCGAAACCTTGATTGATGCCATGGAATTACTCCCCCATGCCCATTTAGTGATTGCCGGGCATGCTGCTGATACCGTCTATCTCTCTGAACTCCATCAGCACACGGCCCGCCGTATCAACGTCACCATCCGGCCACGGTTTTTGCCAGACGAAGAAGCAGCCCGCTATTTGGCGGCTTGTGATTTATTGGTGTTACCCTATCGTTCGATTACCACTTCGGGGATGTTGGTTTCGGCACAAGCCGCAGGGATTGTCTGCGTGGTCCCTAATTTGCCCCCATTACTCGAACAAGTACGCGATGGCGTAACGGGATTTGTATTCCATGCTGAAAATAGTACATCACTGATTCACACAATCGAACGAGCCCTCGCCCACCCCTATCGAAGCCATATCGGCATCGAGGCGCAACGCTCCCTTGCGAACAATACATGGGCACAGGTTGGCCAACAATTCACCACCTTCTTAAACAAGGTCTGTCAACCATCATGACGAAACCACGTGTTTCATTAATTCTGGTAACGTACAACAGTGCGGCATTGCTCGCTGAATTTGCCAATTCGCTGTCAAGTGACACATCCATGCCTCCCTACGAACTCATCGCCGTAGATAATGCCTCGCACGATACACCGTGGCAGCAACTCCCCGCCGCCACCTGGATTGTCCTACCGACAAATATTGGCTATGGCAGCGCCTGTAATCGTGGTGCGGCGCAGGCCAACGGAGAATATATTCTTTTCCTGAATCCTGATATTGCAATGCGTGCAGGGTGGCTCTTCCAACTCATTGCCCACCTCGAAGCTCACCCCGAAGTGGCCTGTATCGCCCCCGAAACGCTCTACCCCGGCGAACAGCGTACGTTGCAACCGGGCATCGCAGACCGACCAACGCTCCCTGGGGCTGCGCTGATGATGCGCAAGCGGGATTGGGTAACACTGGGAGGATTCGACGAGGCAATTTTTTTGTATTGGGAAGATACAGACTTGTGTTGGCGGGCCCAAAAATCTGGCCGCCGCACGGTAGTAGCCTGTGATACGGCCATTACTCACATCCGTGGAGCCAGTGGTGGTGGCAGTGCCCGCTGGATCCACCATTACATACGCAATGGGATTTATGCCTACCTCAAAACCCAACCCTGGCCAGCGGTTGGCTGGTTCATACTTCGCCAAATCATTGCGTGGCCGTGGCGCGCAGTGCGCCGCCAACCACAGCACCTTGTATTGGCAGTATGGTGGAATATCGCGCGATTACCACAGACATTAGCCTTGCGACGGATGCTCCTTCTTCCAAAAAAATAATCCATCCAAAAAACGTTGTTAAATTAATGTAATCGACACATACGCTGTCAAAACTCAACGTATATTTTATTCGCAACCGTATTTTGTCGGTTGGTACGCACGCATCCAGGTGTGATTGGCACGTTAGGTGATTATCCTAGGGAATATTTTGAAATTTGCATCAAAATAAAATTGAATGATATACCGGCAATCCCCATTACCATATAGTGTATAGTGCTTATATAAAAGAGCTACTTGAGCGTATCCACAATGTCACATCCGCGCATCGCAGTGATTATTCCCTGCATTAGTCCCAACCTGCCAGCACCCGTACTTGCTGCGGTCAAGTGTCAAACTCGTCACGCTGACGAGGTGATTGTAGTGCACGGTATCAGTCCAAACGGGCTTGCGCGTAACCAGGGAGTTGCCCAAAGCACCGCTGAGTGGTTATTGTTTGTTGATGATGATGCGGTGCTCGGTCACCCAGAACTCATCGAACGGTTATTTATTGCGGCCCAACAACCAGATGTTATCATCGTCGGTAGCGCACGCATTCTCCCGGTTGACGCATCACTCTTTCAGCACGCAGTTGCCAATCAAGTAGCGCGCATAGTCCATCCCATCGTTGCGCGCAATACCGTCACCAATCCCGACCCACCGAGTTTTTATTGTGATATTAAGACGACGTGTTGTCTCATGTCCCGTACATGGTTTGATGTTGTGGGCGGATTTGACGCGCAGTTACACCGGGGGGTCGACAGTGAGTTTTTTGTACGTGCGCGCCGCACCCCTCATCAGAATGGTGCGGGCAATATCATGCTCGTCGCCGATACCTGGGTCTATCACCCAGCTCCGGCCACCATTGGGGCACTTTGGCGCAAACATATTGCCTATGGTATTGGCCACGCCCAAGAAGTACGCCGGGATCCGACACGTGCTCGTGGGGGGAATTATTTTTATACCCCCATCCATGCGCTGTTTTGGATTATTTTTCGCACCATAATAGTACCCATCCACACGATCATCCCTTATTCATACGGAGCACCCCAATGGCGCATCGGCTGGTACCCGCTGAAAGCGCTCGCATCATTTGCCAGTGCCATTGGCTATGTAATCGGCTGGTACCAGTCATGAAATTGTGCGTTGATTTACGCTATGCTAACGACAAATTCCCCGGAATCGGTCGGATGGTCACCGAGCTTTCCCACGAATTCGCGCTCCACCCAGCCATTGAGCAACTCGATTTGCTCATCAATCCCCGCAACAACAATACCCACCTCACCTTCCCTGCCTCAAATCCAAAAGTCCATCATCACCTGCTCAATGCAACTCCGTTTAGTCTGTCTGAGGCTTGGCAAATCGGACGCATTATTGCGTCTAGCCACCCGAATTGGTTTTATACGCCTTACCTACAGATACCGTTAGTCCCGATTCGTAGCAACCTCCTCGTGACCATTCATGATGTCATCCCACTCACCACCCCTGCACCATGGTGGGTGAAAATCGGTCTGCGGGTAGCAATGACCCACGTCGCATTCCGCGCCGAAGCCATCACGAGCGTTTCAACGCATGCTGCACAACAAGTCACCGCACAACTCTGGCCACATCGGAATGTACAACCCATTCCCAATGGCGTCGCTGAGCAGTTTTTTGCGCACCAACACCGTACTGTGCCAATGCCCGCAGCAATCACGGGCCCGTTTTGTTTGTGCGTCAGTTCCAATCAACCCCACAAAAACCTCGCCACGCTGGTGGCGGCCTGGGCAGATGCATATCAACGTGGCGCCATCCCCGCGAATAGTCAATTAGTGTTGGTGGGCCAATTTAGTCCACACCGACCACACCCGTGGCACGAAGCGCGCTACCAACATCTGCCTATTGTGGTATTTGACGCGCCAGATGATGCATTGTTGGTCGCTCTCTATCGGCACGCAACATTATTTGTATTGCCTTCATTAGCCGAAGGGTTTGGATTACCACTTGTTGAGGCGATGGCGAGTCGCCTCCCGATAATCTGTCACCGTCACTCCGCGCTGCGGGCGTTGGTCGGTGATGCGGCGCTGTTGTGTGACATGCAAGACTCTGCACAATTAGCTCAGGACATTACCACCCTATGGTGCGACATTCCTCGCCAAAATCAACTTCGTGATGCAGGCAGTCTTCGTGCCCAGCAATTTCACTGGAGGACTGCCGCCGATGCCTATATCCAATTAATGCAATCCCACCCAAACCAATAACCCCCACCGACACGGGTTGTGTGGGTGGGGGTCCGCGATGCAGAAAATCAACTACGGCGCTGCCGTCAACGGGACTATTTTGTCGGATGAAATATAATGCAATCCACCAGCCGGGGTTTCGTTAGGCGTACGCAGGTTTGGGGTTGGCGGAGGCATAGTAATTTGGGGCTTATTGCTGATTAAATCAACGGGATTGAATACAAAAATATTTGGCCAAGGCTTAAATCGCGTTGTGTATTTATCGGGATCACGTGCAGTACCGTCAGCTTCAATGACCGTGCGCACAATCTCGATGGTCAAGCCGTCACGGGCATGGTCACTTTGCTTGACCGCACCAGCAGGCTGTTCGGGGTCTGTGACGTACACTGGCGCAGTTGGTGCCGTGACACGGTCCCGAATGACTTGGGTCATTTCAACTTTGCGATTCGGCGATGTACCATACAACCGTACAGATGCAACGCCCGTTTTGGGGTTTGAATAGGTTTGTAGCAATATCCAGTGCCCGGTATCATTCAGGAACTTCAAATCCGGTCCACCGGTAAAAATTGTTGCATCCATGCCGGTGGGACCATATTTGTCGTACCAACTAATATAAAACGAATGCCCCCAGCGCTCCGTAATCGGCAGACCGGCCCAAAACGCCGCGCGAAAAACGGTGGTAGAATCTTGGCAAATCCCGCCACCAAATTCGAGTTGGGTACGTGATTTAATAATTGCATACCCTTTGACAAAGCCATTGGTCTCGTCAATTAGCCCAATCGTATCATCAAATGAAAACTCATCACCCGGGGCAACCAACACCCCATCCAACAACGCCAACCCCGCTTGAATGTTGGTCACACGGTATGGTGCTGACCCTGTAAAGTCACTTTTGCCCTCAGAAATAAGTCCAGTAATCCCAAGAGACGCCAAATTTGTTTTATTAATCGGTACAGCCACATAACGAGGATTGAGCTCCATTGTCCGGACGCCTTGGTCGACATTATTTACTACCAAATCTCGGCTCTCATGCTTATTGATACGCCATCCCGGAGCACCTGCTTTGATGATTTGCAGATCGCCACCATTCCAAGCAACGTGCGGGTATACCGGGACCGTTTGGGTAGTTACACCAATTACCTCCATACGGCGCTCGATTTGGTATGGATTAAAAAATACGTTGTAGCTATCAGGAGCATTTTTGTTTGTTTGTTGCACTATTTCGATCATGCGCGCCAAATCGTCGCTATTCCAGACAAATTCTTCATCGTTGACTTTGATCGTCACTGGTTGACTTATCAAATCCACCACACGCGCGCGCGCAGCTTGAATTGCCGAATCATTTACTCGTGGCAATAATTCACGGGTTGCCAAAGTGATTTGTTGTTGACTCACCAACAATGACAATACCTCGCGGATGCGGGCAACTGTCTCGTCGACGAGCAACATACGACCCGCCTTACCCTCCTGAACCATCAATGTCGTCCCCTCCATATGGAGCTTCGGATCGCGGGCAGGGACGTCAACCGTCGTCGCCAAACGAGCAATGCTTGCTTGGGCTTTGGATTCATCGACCACAATCAACACCGGTATCGATACACTTTTTTGGATCGTCTGCCAAATGGTTTGGACATTGCTCATCATGTCACGGCTACGTCCGATTTTGTATGCTTGTTGGACGCTGGTACGCACATCCATCGTCAGTCCCAAATCCTTACCAGAAACGCGCCATGACCGACCTTCAAAATTCAAAATCACCGGTGCTTCAGTAAATGCATGGAAATGATCAGAAATCGCCGCTTCCGCTTCGTCGGGTTGCAACCCACCAACGTTTACCCCCAAAATCGACACATTCGGGTAAATCCGTTGTTGATACCGTCGCTCAATCGACAAAAACCACACACCGCCGGCGGCAATCAATATTAATACCACCAATAAGCAACTCATCATCAACTGCGCACGTTGCTGAATTTGACGGCGCCGCACTGTTAAGGCACGACTCCGTTGACGGTTGCTACTCGTTGGTAATGAATCTGTATGTTGGTAATCAGGTGCCACGCGCGTGTTCCCCGCTATTTGATTTCGAACTCATTAAAACTACGCTTATTTTACACTATAATCACGCATTTAATTATCCAAAAACCACATAGACAGCTGTATTTTTGCTGAGAAATCAATCTACTATTTGCGGTTTTTCCGCCGGGTACGACGCGGCCATGATACCGATAACCCCCCATGCCGCCGCAACCGTTCAAGCATATCAAGATTCAACAATCGCACGCGACGTGGACTACCATCATTCGTCTCACGCCGCCGCAGCCAATGCGGAACAGTCGGCATTAACGTGCGCTTGGTGGTTATAGGTGGATCAAGCGCTAATTGCGCCAAAATAATATCTGCAATTCGTTTGGCACCATCGCGTGGAACCGCATCAGCCAATCTCGCCACCGTTGCGCGGTGCACCTCAGGGTCACGTAAATTCGTAACTGCCGCAACAATTTCGGGAATACGTTTGGAATACGCGCCTAAGCCACGGTCAACCACAAACGCAATATTGCCCTGTTCTTGCATCCCTACGGCTTCGGTTATCACCACCGGGCGACGCATCACGAGCGCTTCCATCAATGTTCCCGGACCAGCTTTGGTGACGACGACATCACTCGCCGCCATTAATTTTTCCATATTCTCGACAAAACCATAAATATGCACATACGCCGGCAACCCCAAGCGCTGGAGCTCTGTGCGTAATGCGGTATTCCGCCCGGTCACCACAAATAATTGCATGTCGGGATGAAAGGAATGCAATGCGACAACTAATTCACGTAACCGACCCGATCCGACACCACCGGCAGTGAGTAATACCGTAAATCGCGCTTCATCGACTCCCAGCAAATGGCGCGCTTCGCGGTCAGTTAATGCACATGCCGTAAATTTGGGGTGCACCGGGAACCCTGCATAGACTACTTTGTCAATCGGCATACCCTGCTGGATCAGCACGTCAGCGCCTTCTTGGGTCGGTGCCACACACAAATCAGCATCCAAATCACCCCACGCGGTATGTAAACTCACCAAATCAGTGACAACGGTGATAAAGCGAAACTGCATATTAAAGGTGCGGCGTGCATGACCAATAAATCGATTTGCTAACGGGTGAACCGACACCACTAAATCAGGTTTGAAGGCATCAATTGCGCGACGGATATTACGTTGTGCCGATAAATACGCTATTTTCGAAATCGTATCAACCCGGCGGCGACCATTGGTTAATTGATAGAGTAAATCCCATAATGGTAACCATCGCGTGGACAAATTATCATATAAACCCGGGGCATTGCGTAATAACGGCAAACCAGTGCTCGTGATTAAATCAATCGTACTATATTCCAATCCATGCGCATCTGCATGTTGCAATAACGCCGAATGTAATGCAGCAGCCCCTGAACGATGCCCACCGCCGGTATCGGAAATTGCAAATAAAATGCGATTACGCCGACTCATATGCGCTCCTCCGATTGCCCATCAAATTGTTCCCGACCAGTTTTTGTGAAAAAGTTCTATTTTTGTGAAATGCCAATGACCTATTTCTCTCCTACTATCCTACCATAGCCACTCACGCTTATCTACGGATGGCATTTGTTCAAACCAAAAATGCGTCGTATGGAGCGTTCCCTCTGTTACCTACGTCCACCAAAAATGGGGGATATGTTTTGGGTATATTAGGGGATAGTAAAAATACTCCACTGCCATTACTATTTTCGTATTACCTCTCTTTTCGTTCTCTCATTTGCCAGAAAGAGGTTTTGAGATGCGTCAATTAACAACGCGACCAATGCAATCAGCTACCACCGGAGCATTCCCTACATTGCAGGTGACCACCTTCGGAGAATTTCGCTGTCTGCGCAATCACACGTTGATTACTCCCGCACAATGGCGCTCCAAACGGGCCACGGAATTGTTTTTGTTGTTAGTCAGTGCTGATACACACTCCCTTACGCGTAGCTATATCGCAACCCAACTATGGCCAGAGCTCGACCCAATTGCCGCGAATAATAATGTGCGTGTCTCGTTATCGCGACTTCGCCAAGCCCTTTCCGATTCAAATACTAGCTACCCACTCATCATTGCCGACAACACCCGTGTTCAATTAACAATCCCGCCGCAAAGTACAATTGACATCGATGATTTTCGTCTGGCAGTCAACGCTTCACGGCGCATATATGACAACCGAACGGCCCTGCCACACTTACGCCACGCAGTTGAACTGTATCGCGGCGCATATCTTGCCGATCAACCGATCGCCGACTGGCAACTCATGTACCGTGAACAATCTGCCAACGAATACATCGAAGTAGCCCTCCGTTTAGGCCGCACCCTTCTCGCACTCAATCTCCATCCCGAACTTATCGAACGGATGTGGACGCTCTTGAATCACGACGCAACCATCGAAGCTGCCCACCGCCTGCTAATGGCGTCATATCAAGCCAATGGCAATATCGAAATGGTCCGTCGTGTCTATCAATCGTGCAAGATTTTACTCTGGCAGCAACTCGGTACCTCGCCTCAACACGAAACAACCGCGTTATATCAACAAGTAAATGTGGGCTGACTCTTATCGTTTTAAGTGACTTTTTCAATAAAAACAATACCAACGCAGGGTGTCAACAGCTCATGACACCCTGCGGTATAATGAATTAAAGATTACGACATACTGTGGTAAAGAATAATGAGTTACACCTTTGCCCAAGCACTTACCGATTGGCAAACTGATCAACGGAAGCGCCGCCGCCAATTATCATCTGCCACAATCGCATCATATAGCGACGCATGGCATTCATTTAGTGCGTGGGCGGCAACCCAACAACGCGAATCAACGAACGATATCGCCAATACCGATTTGGCCGATTGGATAAACAGTTTACGCCATTTGGCTGACGGGTCCGTCCAAACCTACAGCCATGGGGTACTGGCAATCTGTCGCTACCTCGCCGATCGCAAACATCTGTCTTGTGAACTCGCCGTGCTCCAGCTGCACCTGAGTGACTCACTCCCCAAGATGTCACCCGGTCGTGCCCCAGATGTTGCGGATTTACGTCGCTTGGTCACATTTTATGATACAGAGCTACCGGCCGGGCCACTTCACAGCAAAGACGAACGCGAACGCTTGAGTGGCTTACGCAACGCGGCAATATTACATTTGTTATTTTCTACCGCGGCCCGTATTTCCGAAATCTTAGCACTTGACATGATCGATTTACGTGGTGATCATGACCAGATTGCCAATCGGGCATCCGTGGTTGGCAAAGGAAACAAACGCCGGACGGTTTTTATTCGTCCCCATGCACGCGCGGCAATCGAACGATATGTGCTCGCCCGTCGTACGACATTCCCGCTCGCCCATGCATTATTTATTTCGCATGGACCACGTGGCGCCGGGCATCGGCTCAATCGGATTGCAGCCTGGAGCATTGTGACCCATGCATCGTTAGCACTCGCAGAAACCGTCGAACAGGCTGGCCGTTTCCATGAAGCGAGTTTATTGCGAAGCACGACGCCACATACTTTTCGCCATTTTGTAGCGATGTGGCTCCTCAACGAAGGCGTCCAACTCTCCGAAGTATCGGCACTGCTAGGCCACGCCAACACGCGCATCACCGAACAATATTATGCGCGCCATACCGATGAGCGCCTCGCCGAAGTCCTTGATCAATTCGCAGCCGAACCTTTAGCGCAATAGTGACGTACTTTCGGCGTCGGGACTGATTTTACGTTTTTTTGGGGGTGCGGATGGCATATCCAATTGTTACTACACCCACCACTAACAGCATCAGCAATGCGAACAACTTGCCCGTCGACCCGATGTCGGCAATCCCCAATATTCCAAACACCAAACTGATTGAATAGAAATACACTGCAATGTGGCGTGGCGCAAATCCCGCATCTGTCAGCCGTTGATGCAAATGATCGCGTCCACTATGCGTCGGTGAATGACCTGCCCATACTCGCGACACAATCAACCACGCCACATCGAGAATCCATACACCCAACACCAACATCACTGTTGCCATTTTGGCGCCACCAATAATGGCGCTAATACCGAGCACAAATCCGAGTAATTCAGCACCCGAATCACCCATAAATATTTTTGCAGGGGGGAAGTTAAAAATCAAAAATCCAGCCGCTGCTCCCGCCAACGCCAATGGCACCATCGCAACCGTGTATTGGGCAGGGTCAAGGAGTAATGCATGCAACCCCAACATCAACCCGGCAATCAGCGACACACCAGCCGCCAACCCATCAACACCATCCATCCAGTTGACGGTGTTGGTCATCCACCCCAACCAAAAAATAGTCACAATAATCGCAAGCCAAGGGGATATGGCATAAATATCGAGATGTTGCCCAAACGGAACATTGAACCCGAGCAATACGATACCACGCACTTCAGTCAAACTTCCCAAGGTGTCGGGATAGCGTTGCTGGTCCCACAAAAACGGCCCAACGGCGATCGCCCCAGCTAATATATTGACCCCAAATTTGGGCAACCATGGCAACTCAATGACGTCGTCGAGCCACATCACCGCAAACGTCAATGTCGCCCCCACAAAAAGCAACGCCAATCGCAATTCATCGCGCGGTGTTCGTTGCAATTCGGGAATCCACCGACCAATCAACCATGACACCAGCAACGCTACTACAAAGCCAGCATAAATTGCGATGCCGCCAATCGTCGGCATGGCACCTTGGTGCGTGCGACGCCCACCAGGCATCACCACCCACCCACGGGCGAGACAAAGTCGAATCACGACGGGGGTCAACAGCCAAGTGCTGATAAAACCAACCAACATTATGCCGAGGGTTGCAACAATCGCCATTCCGCGCTCCTTAGTAGGTACCAAATTGGCGGTCACCAGCATCGCCCAAGCCCGGCACAATATAGCCAATTTCGTTTAGTTTTTCGTCAATCGCTGCCAAATACAACGGCACATCCGGATGCTCGCGTTGCATCAACGCGACTCCTTCTGGAGCAGCAATCAGCCCCAAGAACTTTATGCGTTTGACCCCCCACTGCTTGAGGACCGTTACCGCCGCACTCGCCGACCCACCAGTTGCCAACATCGGATCAAGCACCAATGCAACATCAATAGTTACTTCGGCAGGGAGTTTGTTGTAATAGCTGACCGGTTGCAATGTATGGTGGTCACGATACAACCCCAAATGCCAAATATGTGCCGTGGGAATCATGTCGATAATCGGTTCTACCATGCCTAATCCTGCCCGCAAAATCGGCACCAAGCCAATGCGCTCAGCCAATACATGCCCTGCATAGGGTGCCATTGGGGTGTGCACTAGATGTGATTGGAGCGAGATATCATTGGTTGCTTCATACATCAAAAATTGAGTGATTTCCCCTACTAATTCTCGGAATATTTTTGATTTGGTCGTTTGGTCACGCAACATCGTCAGTTTGGTCAATACAAGAGGGTGTTGCGATACCTGTACAATCGACATAGCAGTACCGATCACTGGGAGATATTCAATTCCCTTATTATAAACCATCCAGTTTGGAGAGTCGCAGTACGGCCATGACCCTTCGTCTGGCAGTCTGTCCGCAACGAATGTTGGCTGCGACGAATATAAACGCGTCGCGATACGGTTTGGCCAAGACGAATCAAGCCCATGTGAGCAGCTGCCTCGCACCTCCGCATTTCGCCATGATTAATTTTCAAATCTTCATTTAAACGCGTGTTACAATCCAATCATAATGGACATGCGTATTGAATACTGAGAGGGTGACCATGACGCTTGGATGGGAAGAAATCCTGATTGTCCTGCTTGTGGTTGGCTTTGTCGTTGCGCTTACGTTCCGCGCTGGCATCATACGTGGTCGCCAAACTCGGCGTCCACCCAAGGAGTGACCCAATGGCTTTCGAAAATTTACAATCTCAACAATTTATGAATTTGATTACCTACCGCAAATCAGGCCAAACGGTGCGCACTCCGGTGTGGTTTGTCCAAGAAGAAGCATGCTTGTATGTGATGACGGGCAAAGATGCGGGCAAAATCAAACGCATCCGCAACAATCCCACAATCGTCGTCGAGCCATCCGACCGTACGGGCAAATCGCTCGGTCCCGAACTTGCAGCCCAAGCCCACCTCATCACCGACCCTGCAATTGCAGCGCACGCTACCTCGTTACTCAACAAAAAATACGGGTTTATGAAACGCATCTTTGATTTTATGGCCATGTTCAGTGGAGGCCTCAAAAACCGTGCGTATATCGTGATTACCCCAGCAGAATGATCATCACCCTCACCTGCAACCCTGCGTGCGATCGCACCCTCATCGTGCCTGGATTTCGTCATAGTGACGTCACTCGCGTGATATCCCGTCATGACGCCGCAGGAGGCAAGGGCCTGAATGTCGCACGTGCGCTTGCCACTCTTGGCGGTACGTGCCAAGCCATCGTGCCGCTAGGCGGTGCGACCGGTGCGCATGTCGCCTCGTTAGCCAGTGCAGAAGGACTCACACTGACCACGGTGCCGATTCACGACCAAACCCGAACCTGTTTGTTGGTGACTGACCCTGAAGCTCCCGATCAACTCGTAATCAATGAGCCCGGACCACAGGTCAGTGCCGCAGAATGGCAGACACTTCGGCAGGCGGTGATTACCGCTGCGAATACTGCCGATTATTTAACCATCTCTGGCAGCCTCCCACCTGGCATTGATGCGACAAATCTCCGTCACCTCATCAACGACATCCCGTCAACCTGTGCCGTTTTGCTCGATACCAGTGGAGCGCCCCTCACTGCATGCCTCGATGCTCGTATTGCATTGCTCAAAATCAACGCCAGTGAATTATCACAGGCTATTGGTCGACCAGTTACGTCGCATGCCGAGGTCGTCACCGCGGCGCGCATGGTGTGTGCCAATGGGCCGCGTGCCGTAGTAATTACCCTTGGCGCTGCTGGTGCCATCGCCGTCGATGCAAGCGGCGCGTGGTACGTTGCAGCACCCACGATTCACGCCGTAAGCCCTGTGGGGAGTGGTGATTGTACGCTTGCTGGGATTGCCATGGCTTTCCAGCACGGGTTGTCCCTCGCCCAAGCACTCCACTGCGGTGTGGCCGCTGGGAGTGCGAACGCACTCATCCCGCACGCAGGTGTCTTCGACATCAACCAGTACACCTTGTTTTGTCAACAATTGACCGTAACACTACTTGACTAACTCCCTAGACACTAAATAATCCTTCACTCATATTGATTCATACGTACCTTTTTGGCTACTTGCAACGGTTACATTTGCGAGTTTTCGTCAGTGTAGTCCTGATTGCGAGGTCCCTATGAGTCTTTCAATGACCTTCCCGTTGCGTATCCGCGAAGCTGCCTTCGACGAGCACCCGTTAGCGCGGCTCGCACTCCATGGCGCCAATACCCTTAGCGATGCCGAATTAATAACCTTATTGCTTGGCACCGGTGATCAACCGCAAACACAACAAATGCTGACTGATGTTGGCGGGCTCGCTGGGCTACAACGCCTGAGTATCGATGAATTACAACAATTACCCGGCATTGGCACCATGCGCGCTGCCCGTATCAAAGCGGCGCTCGAATTGACACGCCGAATGGTATTGTCGGGCTTCGAAGATCGCTTCCAGATTCGCGCCCCCAGCGATGCCGCTCAATTAATGCTCATCGAAATGAGCCACCTCGACCAAGAACATTTGCGGGTCATCTGTCTCGACACCAAAAACCGCGTCCAAAAAATTCAAACACTCTATGTGGGGAGTCTCAATTCGTCACTCTTACGCGTCGGTGAAGTCTTCAAAGAAGCAATTCGCCTCAACAGCGCGGCCATTATTTTGGTGCACAATCACCCATCAGGGGACCCTGCTCCCTCGAGCGATGACATCCAAGTAACCCGCGATGTCTTTGCCGCCGGTAAATTGCTCGATGTCGATTTGCTCGACCACCTCATTATTGGCCAAGGCCAATGGGTTAGCCTACGCGAACGCGGCCTTGGCTTCCACTAAAAACCAGCACCTCGGTATGAAGTTAAAACTTCATACCGAGGTGCGTTTTATGCATGCCTGTGGCATTTCTTTACTTGTTTGCCGTTGCCAATGCCTGCTGGATATCACGCCAGCCGATTAAATGAATCCCCGCTGATGTGACAAACGTGCGCAATTCGGGGTCTGTCATTACCGCAAAATCACGTACCCGCCCTTGCCAATCCGGGGCAATCCCACGCAATTCAGGAGTATCGAGCGACGGGTGATGAATGAAATACGTCAAACCACTAGGCAATTCGTGAAACATCTGCTTGGTAGCGGCCAAGCCCGCTGACGCATCCCCCAACTCAAGCCCACGCATTTGGTCAAAAAACGGGTGCCCACTCGCTTCTATCTGCTGTAACGTCGCCAATTGGAATGCGCGTGTCTCGGCATCAAACCCACGCCGTGCCAAATCGGCATCTGACTGCCGTGGTACAAACACCGGGACCTGATAGCGCTGTCCTAATGCCACATATGAATCAAAAATTCCCGCGCCAAACATCGTCCCCATATGCGAATCACAATGGCTCGGTTGCATGCCCCACGCTAACGCCACTGCGTATTGGGCTTCTATCTCGGCTGCAACCGCGTCACGCTGCGCATGGTCAAAGACTTCTGCGCTACTACGTGGCAAAAATCCCTCAGCATCAGCCAAGCCATTTTGGCGAGAAGCCGCCGACAGCGCACGCCACCGATATGTAGCCCATTCGCTTGTAAGCGTAAAATGCACCCCTACATCGGCCGTAGGGTGAGCGGCACACCAGGCAGCGGCGGTCTGTGCCCACGCACATGGCATCATTACTGACGCCGAAGTGACTACCCCCACCCCAAACAACTGATCTAACAACGCCGTCGAGGCATGACACATCCCGACGTCATCTGCATGCACAATTACCACCCGATCACTGGCGCTATACCCCATCCGGTGTAATAAAGAATTCATCATTTCATCCATCTGTTATGGGGCTAATCGACCTATCTGCCATACTCCATCTACCATGGTATAGAGAATTCGGTCATGCAGACGACTCGGCCGCCCTTGCCAAAACTCCATGACATCCGGCTCCACCCGATAACCCCCCCAAAACTCGGGACGTGGCGGCAATTCGTTCCCGTATTGCGTGGTCAACACCGCCAACCGATGAGTCAACACCGCTCGGTCGGCAATCGGCTGACTTTGCGGTGAAGCCCATGCCCCGAGCTGGCTTGCTTGCGGCCGACTATGAAAATACGCATCGGATTCCGGCTCATCAATTTTGCTGACACGTCCTTCGATGCGCACTTGACGTTCTAGCTCTGGCCAATAAAAAATCAACGCCGCATACGGATTTACCGCCAATGCTTGCCCTTTGCGGCTTGTGTAATTAGTAAAAAAAACAAACCCGCGCGGGTCTACCCCGCGCAACAGCACAATCCGTGCCGATGGCCGACCATTTGCGTCAACCGTTGCCAACGTCATGGCGTATGGTTCGGGCAGTTGTGCGGCTGTCGCATCGGCAAACCAGCGCTCAAATTGGGAAATCGGGTTCGCAACGACGTCGGTTTCATGGAGTCCAGCTTGTGCATAATCTTTACGATTATTTATTTTCATATTCATACATACTTTGGTAATACAGCGCATGCTGGAGCAATGCTTGGCGAATAATCAGTTCCACCTGGAGCACATCAACCACCAATCCCTGGCGTAACATATTAGTTTGTACTGCTAATTGATGTTGCAGCAACGCATCAACAAACACCACAAACTGCGGGCCCAGTAGCCGTGTACGCACGTTGGCGACCCATCCGCTCCCAAACAAACGTGCAAACAACGGCGTTTGGGATGTCAACGAGGGATAGGACTGCAACGCAGGATGGCTGTCTGCCGGCTTGATTTTTTGTTGATCAAGGGAAACCTGATGCGCTACCACCGGATGCACACCCAATAATACCTGTACCTCAGGAGGCCAATGCGCGGGGTCTTGATATGCATCTCCCACAAGTGGCGCCAAACGCTTGCCAATCTGCAAAATCGCTGTTTGACTCGACTCGTCAGGCAACCCAGCCTGCGGCGTGGGCAACCCCATCCGTGCGACCAACAACGCCACCGACCGGTCGAGGATGTTGGTGGCACACAGTGCCTGTGCTTCGCATTGCACAAAATCCGTCGCAAGGTGCCCCATCGCCAATGCTTTGCTAATCATCCGCCAGCGATTACGATGGTAATAAAAATAAAATGCCCCGCTCTGTTTGCCGGTAGCCGTCGATTCGTGATGGCGGAGCTGCGCCTGTGGCACAAAGAGGCACCGTTGACCGCCTGCGCGCACGCGCAAACACAAATCGAGGTCTTCGAAATAAGCAGGGAAGAACCCTTCGTCAAAACCCCCAAGTCGTTGCCAATCACTCCGCCGCATCGCCATGCCCGCCCCTGTGACATAATCGACATCAGCTTCGCTGGTTTGATTCACCTCGGCATGGTGGGTGGTGCGGAATGTTATTGCGTCGTATTCCCCGCCACTATGCAGCATATGGCCGTCGCGGGGGTCGGTAATCGCGCTCCCCACTATACCAATCTGCGGGTCGCGATCTAACGCATCCACTAAAGCGGTCAACCACATGGGGGCAACTTCCGTATCGGGGTTCAACGTCGCTACGATTCGCCCTGTACCCGCAACTACTGCTTGGTTCACGGCGCTCGCAAAGCCACGATTTTGGGTATTGGTAATTATCTGAGCGCTGGGGAAGTGCTGTCGCGCCACCGCTACACTCTCATCGTGCGAAGCATTATCGACAATAATCAATTCATAGCCACCGACTACCGTCAATTGGACCAGACTGGCGGCACAAGCTGGCAAGACATCACTACTGTTGTACGTTACGATTACCAAAGTTACGGTAGGCATCTGCGTGTTTCCTTTGGGGCATTTCGCCTATCATACCATGTTCTGGTGCGAAAACCCTCTTGACACCGTCATTTTCGCAATCTATAATGAAACATAAGTTCTAGCGAACATATATTCGCATTGCATGAAAGGGGCGTGGCCGTGCAGTTTCATGAAACTCTGTCTGCTCGTCAACGCGACATTCTCCACTACATCGAGCAATTCGTCGAACAACACGATTACCCCCCTGCGATCCGTCAAATCCAAGAAGACTTATCGATTTCATCGACTTCAGTCGTTGCCTATAACCTTAAAGTCTTGGAACAACGTGGGGCATTACGCCGAGAAGGCAAAGTTTCACGCGGGATTTCTATCCCCAAAAGTGATGCGATTACCCTTTCAGGGCTGAGCACCCAAGTACCGCTCCTCGGCACGATTACTGCCGGACAACCGTTGCCCGACCCTGAAGACCTGAGCAGTGAGAATGCCGATTATGTCGATGTGCCTGCAGACGTGGTCCCTAGCTCCAAATTAGCCAACGTCTATGCGCTCAAGGTCCGTGGATATTCCATGATCGATGCCCTTATTAATGATGGCGACATTGTCTTGCTACGCTACCAAGAAACCGCCGAGCAAGGTGATATGGTTGCCGCACGCATTGTGAGCGAAAATTCGGTCACCCTCAAACGATTCTACCAAGAGGGCAATCGAGTCCGCTTACAACCGGCAAACGTGACGATGGAACCAATCTACGTCGCCGCCAACGATGTACGCATCCAAGGTCGTGTCGTCGGCGTGCTCCGAAGCATGATGTAAAATTGCCAGTAACCCAAACCCCAGCATCGTGACCGATGCTGGGGTTTGTTTTTTGGAGTTGTTTTTTCTTATAACACGGGGCGAAATTTATAGCCATAGAGCAACAATCCATCTGCGCCCGTATCCCCCAAAAGCCGCGTTGTCATCTCGACAGCCATACCAATTGTCACAGCTGATGCAACACAATCAGTCATTTGTGCAGTAATCCGAGGGCCTTCAACCAGCTGGACTATCGCCACCACATACGGGACTTCGCCTTCGTGGCCCGTTGGTGCTTGATGCACCACGGCAAATGTGAGTACTTCACCGAGCCCCGACAACACGTACGGTTCCCATTCGGCGCCTTCGCGCGGGGGGAATGCAACGGTACCGTCACTACGATGGCGACTACCTTCCAAGCGATACCGGGCGTTGCGTTGCCGCCAATGTCGTGCCAATTCCATTATTTCTACTCACTTCTGGTTGTTCGGTTCGGAATTATTCTGCTACCAACACGTGCGTCACCGCGGTACTCGCAATCCCTGCAATACACGTCGCCAGTGCCACCGTCGCATTCGCCACCTGATTGGCCGCCGTGCCACGCAATTGTGCGGTTAATTCGACAATTTGATAAACACCCAAAGCCCCCACCATATCCCCGCGAGCTTTACACCCGCCCGTCAGCGCCAATGGCACGGTCCCGTTTGGCTGAATTGCACCACTCATAGCGAGTGTTGTGGCGGTACCGCGTGGCGAATACGCCATCGCCTCAAGCATCAATACGGCACAAATCGCATGGGGATCAGTCATATCGAGGGCGTGGACATCTTGTATGGTCAGATTGGCCTGTTGCAATGCGCGTGTCGTCGCCATACGCACTGCCACCAAATCAAGCATATGTGTGCGTTCGTGCAGGGCGATGGCATCGCTCGCCACCCCCGAACCCGCAATCCGTACCGCTCGTGTGTTGCTTGCATGCGGATTGGCGCTAATAATCACCGCCGCTGCCCCGTCAGCCACCGTGGCACAATCCAACAAACTCAACGGGTCTGCCACCATCCCCGCGTTTTTTACTTTATCGGCGCTAATGGCAAAGCGATACACCGCATGTCGACTGGCCACGCCATTGGTATGCGCATTGACGGGGAACGCGGCAAAATCAGCGCTGGCGACCGCATAATCGTGCATATATTTGCGCATCAACATGGCCCATTGTGACGTCAATGTGACTCCGTGTAACGCTTCCCAATCACCATCGGTCGTCAAGGCCAATGCAGCTTCGCGTCGCTCGTCAAGCACATCACTGACTTTTTCGACGCCCACCACAGCCACGGCATCATACATCCCGCTCGCCACCGCAAGCATCGCTTGGCGGATGGCGAGGCCACCAGCGGCACCACCTGCGTCGATTGTCAATGTTTCACACCCATGCAACCCAGCAGCGCGCGCAATTGCCGGTGCTAAATTACTTTGTTGGCCTAAGGCTGCCCCCAAGGCATTTGCCACATACAGCGCCCCTATCGATTGCTGTGGGCTGGCAGTCATGGCACTCTGCAACACTTCAGCGGCCAAAGACAAGGCGGTGCGTTCCCAATGCTCACCTACAGCAGTCAGTGCTGTGCCTGCAATATATACTGGTCGCATCATTCCTACCCCATTACCAATTTATTGCGCCATTTGGCGTAGACGGCATAATCGATCATTGTTTCGCGCGTGACATATGTTGCGGTTAAAGGAGCCTTATTCCGCCGCTCGAGTACGGCATCGCCAACCCGAATCAGATAGGCATCGGCACCCGACCCAGAGCCGTAGCTCGTCATCAAAATTAATTCGCCGGGGTTGGCAACATCGAGGGTGGCACATAAGCCCAATATCGCAGCGGCCGAATACGTGTTGCCGATTTTGTCTGCCAATAACCCCGGGGCTATTTGTTCTTGGCGAAAGCCCATTTGCTTTGCCACCACTTGGGGGAAGCGGGCATTGGGTTGGTGAAACACGGCATACGTCACATCTTCGGGTGTTACACCGAGCTGGGTCATCAACGCTTGACTGGCATTGCGTACTTGATTAAAGTACGCCGGCTCACCGGTGAAGCGATTGCCATGCACGGGATATGGACGATCAGCCCGCCGAAAGAAGTCCGGGGTATCACTGACATACGACACCGTCGCCTCAATTGTGGCAAGACTTTCTGTGGCTGCCCCAATCACAATAGCGGCGGCGCCGGCAGCGGCAGTATATTCAAGGGCATCACCCGGCCGCCCTTGGGCCGTGTCCGCACCGATTGCCAACACATAGCGCGCCATCCCGCTGCCAACCATCCCCATGCCAGCGGTCATCGCTTCCGTGCCTGCTTTACACGCAAACTCAAAATCGGCGCTACTCACAAACGGAGTCGCACCAAGAGCCTCAGCCACCACCGTACCCGATGGTTTGACACTATAGGGGTGTGATTCGCTGCCGATCCAGACCGCACTTA
>CALQBW020000004.1 GCA_943328915.2 Singulisphaera sp. GP187
ACTTGGGCAAACGGGCATCAACATTGGGAAGCTTGCCATCCGTGACGTCCTGGTCCAATGACGGTGACTGTTTGAAGGTCGTCTGGACTGCGGGAATTGCGGTCGCGATGGGTGGGGTCGTGGGTTGGAGTTTGGCTTCATCAGCCTTGGTGGGCTCAGCACTGTTGTTTGCAGTACCCGTATTGCCGCCACAGGCGACAATCGCAGCACTTGCAGCACCCATTGCTGACAGTCGCAAGAAATTGCGACGATGCAACTTTGCACTCATGGATCTTCCTCCTCTACATGAGGATTACAACATAGTGTTGCCTACTCATGTCCGCGAAATTTGTAGACTCCGCTTGAAACCGCCTGTTATCTGTGGAAGATAAACATCCAAGTAATGAACTTAAATCACGGCTTCACGAAGATTGTATTACTCTCCTTAATATTTGTCAAACAAGAATTTAATACTTTCATAATTTTTATAAATTTATCTTTCTTACGCTGAAAAACACATTTAATGAGTTGCACATAATCACCAAACATACTCAATAATTACTAAATTACCAGATTATATTGCACCAATTTTAATGAAATTCTTGGAATATTGGAGTAATATACTGAACAATCAGCGGATGCCATAATCCACCATAAACTATGTCCAGAAGCGCTATCCGCATATATCGTTATGTTCACTTTTATAGATACAATTTTGAGTCAACACTGACATTCGCGTCGCCCCCAACCAACCCGCCACTCACCCGTGTCACACGTAGGTTGGCCACACAAGGAATAGTGGATAAAGAATCAGGACCGCATTCACCAAAACGATGTGACCCACCACAATCACTTGCTGTCGGAATCAGCCACGATTGCAACCCCAAAGAATTATTGCGGAGTGGCTGGAGGCACACCACAGCCCGACGATCACGATACACACCATCTGCCAGTAGTGTTTTTTCGTGAACACCTATCCCAATAATGCGGCATGCATCAGGTCGTCACGCGGATGATCCGCAATGTTCCGACTATAATATGCCAATCTGAAATGACCCGTACGGTCAACCACAAACGTCCCCGGCATCTGCATCACATCGCCCCCAATTGGTGCACCGCTCCCATACCCTTCAAGGGTAATTTTGACCGCCTCGATGGCAACTTGCGGCGCAAAAAAAGCCCCTATCCCCGCCCGACCCAAGCCAAATTGCTCATAGGCCTGCTGATTTTGATCAATCATACACATGATATTAGGGGCGTATTGTTCCACAATAAACCGCGCCTCGACGGCATCACCCATGCCAACGGCCATCACGGTAACGTTGGGGGGAATTGTACGTTGGAAGCTGGCTAAACTAGCCAGTGTCTTGCGACAAAACGGTCAGCCAAAATGGCGTAAAAACGAAATCACTAATCCACCTTGTTGCCACGTCGTGTGCAATTCGTGCGTGACGCCATTGACATCGTTCATCGTCAACCGCGGTGCACTATCACCAACCTGCCACCGGACCTTTGTTACAGTCATCACGTTGTTCCTTTCCAATGAGCGCAAAATCTACGTATGCAAATTTCAACTACTATTTGAAGTACGGATGGATTGCGTCAAAGGATGTATGATCCAATCCATCGTGCTACAATATTCAAAGATCGTGTTCGGGAAAAAGGGAGTAAACAATGAACGATAATCGCCGCAGTCGGATCGTCACCGAAGGGGTGCAACGCACCCCCAACCGCGCCATGTTGCGGGCCGTTGGATTCCAAGACGAAGATTTCAGCAAACCCATTGTGGGAATTGCCAACGGTTATAGCAATCTCACCCCGTGTAACGACGGTCTCGATGTATTGTCCAAAGCCGTTGCTAGTGCTATCAAAACTGCTGGCGGAATGCCGATGCTCTATGGGACGATAACAATTGCCGATGGCATCTCGATGGGTACCGAAGGGATGAAATACTCGTTGGTCTCACGCGAAGTCATCGCCGATGCCATCGAAACCGTCACCAACGGACAATCCATGGATGGAGTCGTCACCGTCGGTGGCTGTGACAAAAACATGCCCGGTGCCATGATTGCCATGGCGCGCCTCAATGTCCCTTCGATTTTCGTTTACGGTGGTACGATTGAGCCCGGCAATCTCGATGGCGAAGACCTGACTATTGTTAGCGCATTTGAAGCGGTCGGCCAATACAGCGCCGGCAAAATCGACGCTGCCCGATTACTCCAAGTAGAAAAAGCTGCCTGCCCTGGACCTGGATCGTGTGGTGGAATGTACACCGCAAACACCATGTCGTCAGCCATTGAAGCCATGGGTTTGAGTTTGTTCAATTCATCGACGATGTCAGCAATTGCATCAGAAAAAACGGAGAGTGCCTATCAATCAGGTATTGCAGTGGTCAACGCTATTCGCAAGCAAATTTTACCTGCCCAGATTTTGACGCGCAACGCATTTGAAAACGCCATTGCTGTCATTATGGCTACCGGCGGGTCAACTAACGCCGTGTTGCATTTGCTCGCCATCGCCCATGCCGCCAATGTCCCACTCAATATCGATGATTTTGAGCGGATGCGTGCCCGTGTACCCGTGATATGTGACCTCAAGCCATCGGGGCGGTATGTCGCAACCGATTTGCATAAAGTGGGCGGTACGCCGCAAGTCATGAAGATTTTGTTGGCGCATGGGTTGTTGCATGGCGATGCTATGACTATCACCGGCGAAACCGTTGCCGAATCACTCAAATCTATCCCCAATACTCCGGCAACAACCCAGACCGTGATTCGCCAATGGGACAATCCCATGTACGAACAAGGCCACTTAGCAATTTTGCGGGGGAATTTGGCCGAAGAAGGGTGTGTCGCCAAGATTTCAGGTGTCAAACAACCGGTTATCACCGGCCCCGCCCGGGTGTTTGAGTCCGAAGAAGAATGCCTCGAGGTAATCCTCGCCAACAAAATTAACCACGGCGATGTGCTCGTCATCCGCTACGAAGGTCCTAAAGGTGGTCCTGGTATGCGTGAAATGTTGGCCCCGACCTCAGCCATTATCGGTGCTGGGTTGGGTGATTCGGTGGCATTGATTACTGACGGACGCTTTTCGGGTGGGACATACGGTATGTGTGTGGGTCATATTGCCCCCGAAGCCGCCACTGGCGGCACAATTGCGTTAGTAAACGAAGGTGATTCAATAACCATTGATGCATTCAAACGCTTAATCCAACTCAATATCAGTGATGCTGAACTCGCAGCACGTCGCGCTGCTTGGCAACCCCGCCCTGCCCGCTACCGTCGTGGTGTGCTCGCCAAATACGCTAAATTGGTATCAAGTGCAAGCCTTGGTGCCGTTACAGATCTCGATCTGTAAAATTCGCCACCCCTCGGTGAATTTAATCTCCGAGGGGAGCTCCACAATTATTTACTGTGTATTCGTGCTAGAAAACTAATGAAGACATATATCCAGGCAAGCGGGCTGGTGCGAATTTTCCGCAGCAGTTCAATTGAAACATTTGCCTTGCAAGGACTTGACCTCAGCGTCACCAAAGGTGAAATGGTAGCGCTGGTTGGTCCTTCCGGTGCAGGGAAATCAACATTCCTCAATATGCTGGCAGCCCTTGACCGGCCTGATGCCGGAAATCTGCGCGTTGGCGACATCGATTTGGTAGCAGCCAGCGAACTAGTGCGCGCCCACTACCGTCGGTCGCTCGTTGGGTTTCTCTGGCAACAAACCACTCGAAATCTGATTGCAGGCTTAACTGTCCGCGAAAATATCGCACTGCCTGCGTTATTGGCTGGACACTCTTCGGTCATTGCAGGCGATACAGCAGATGAATTATTAGCGGCAGTTGAAATGACACCATTTGCCGACAGCGACCCCTTGCGTTTGTCAGGGGGGCAACAACAGCGGGTCGCCTTGGCGACCGCATTGGCCTGTCGACCAACACTTCTGCTTGCCGACGAACCTACCGGTGAAGTCGATTGGAACACTGCCCAACGTATTTTGGAATTATTCAACACGTTGCGCCAACAATATGCCATTACCATTGTGCTGGTGACGCACGACCCGCGCGTTGCAGAACGCGCCGACCGGACAATATCTATCCGCGATGGACGAACCAGCAGTGAAATTGGCCAAGATGATATCGAAACCGTCGTCGTAGATAGCGTCGGTCGCTTACAAATCCCGCTCGAAATTCGCCAACGACTCGGTATTGGGACACGTGCCACCGTCGAAATTGTCAATGGGGTCATCCAAATAAAACCTGTCCCTCTTACAAAGACTGCACCTAACATATGACAAAAATAAAATTAATAAATATCACCCGCATGTTTGGCGACGGTGATTCCACTGTACATGCATTAAATGACATCTCGGTTGAATTCCAGCCTGGGAGTCTTACTGCACTTATGGGACCAAGTGGCAGTGGAAAAACAACGATGCTCAATATGATTGGTGCTCTTGACCGGCCAAACAATGGCACGATTTTGATCGACACTACTGAAATTTGTGCCTTGAACGATATAGAACGTGCGTATTTTCGCCGTGGAATTGGCTTCATTTTTCAACGCTTTGCGTTAATTCCTACCGCATCTGCCTACGAAAACATCGAATTTGCCTTGCGGATTTCCGACGTGCCCCGCCCACTCTGGCCAGAACGGATCATGCATACATTGTCCCTACTTGATATGGCAGACCATGCCCATCATCGTCCAAACGAATTGTCTGGTGGACAACAGCAACGCGTCGCCATTGCCCGCGCCCTTGCCCCACGTCCACAACTTCTGCTGGCCGATGAACCTACTGCCAATCTTGATGCACAGCGCGGATCTGCAGTACTGGCGTTATTTACTGAATTATGTCAATCAGGTATCACAATTGTCATGTCAACCCACGATCTCGCCGCTGAACATTTTGCAAGCCATATTTGTCTACTGCGTAGTGGCCAAATTGAATCCTATGAAGCACGTGCTACAACTTCCGCAATACAAATACCACAGATAACAACCGAACCACAATAGAACTCACAAACAATACCGAATACTGATTAAATGTAATCCCTAACACTAAATATTCATGATTCTTGAGCAACTCAGCAACGCCACCACCTAACAATCCTGACACGACAACGCCAATTCCTGACACCGCGCCATATGCTGCCAGGTACGCACCTTTGCCAGTACTCGGTGCTCTCGACATAGAAATATTGGCAAATCCTTGTTGAATCCCTGGCCAAAAAATTCCGGCAAACAACGATGTACCAAATAATGGCCATAACCAACCAGGGGACGACAAAAACCAGCCTATTGGCAACGGCACCACACAGGCAGCGCTCACCAGTAATACAATTTTGTCGCCATATTTATCTTGCAGCCGCCCCACAAATGGATAACAAACCATTGAAGCAATGCTCGTAACAATCCCCATGTAGGCGAGATCAGCAAAATTCATATGGAGTGTATCGATGCCATACGCAGTAAAAAATGGACCGGCAAGCCCCACCGCAAATGCCCAGATCGTTGCCGAAACAATCAACGGCCGATAATTAATATCGGTCAAAGGTGCCACAAACATCGTACGTAGAGCTGGGTGTGGGCGTGGCTGCATTGGTGGCTCAGCTTGTTTGCGCAACAACACAACCCCAATAGCCGCTACTACTAATCCAAAGCCCAATGTCGCAGCATATGCGAAGCCCTCATTGGCATTCGTTTTGTAGTAATCCAATGCATATCCCGATCCCAAGCCAGCTACCATGGCGGCAAAACTAGCAACCGTGTTGCGCACCCCAAAGTACCGTCCACGGCGATGTGCCGGCACCAAATCAGTCATCCAGCTCGTCCACGTATTGACTGCTATTCCATATAATGCTGCTGAAATAATTTGCAACACAACAAATAACGGTAATGAAATTGATTGGGATAATTGCCAGAGTGGGAGTAATGCAATCGGTATCCACACCGCTCGGCTGAGCCCTTCGCTCCATACCGACAACATACGTCGCTCACCTTTGCGTTCTTCGAGATATGCACCAAGCAATTGGAATAACTGGCTAATAAACGGCAACGCCCCTAAAATACCGAGCACCAATGGACCAGCACCTAAATACAACGCAAGACCCGTGACCAGACCGTTGGCAGTTATACTGACAAACACGTTCGCCAATGCACCTTCAACAATCGAAAGTCGTAAGGCTGATTCACGGACGGCCGGGGTTAATTCGCTCGATTGCATAATTACCTGTGATATGAAATAAATCCTATTTCATCATACCAAATTGCGCTTATCTTTTAATTGAATTAACGGTGGTTAACGCGTACCATTTCGCAAAAAACACGCATCGAGTAAATCTCAACGCGTGCGCGAGCAATCCTGCAATGAGCACAACATACTAAGATTTTTGGAGTTGGATAAACAAATCACGTGCAGCGTCGGTCAATTGCGTCGGCAAAACGACATCAAGTTGCAAATACAAATCGCCACGCTGGGTCGGATTAATTCGTAACGGCATTCCTTGATTTGGGATGCGATGTGTGGTTCCGTTTTGGGACAGAGGTGGAACCTTAAGTGTGAGCGATTTGCCACCCATCACTGGGATTCGAATTTCGCCACCGAGAATCATATCGTACAAATCTACGGGAACTTTCGCATACAAATCATGGTTGCGACGTTCGAGGCGTTGATGTTGCGCCATATTGACTACCACAACTAAATCACCGCGTCGCCCACCACCATACCCAGGGGCACCTTCGTTGGCGAGCCGGATTTTGCCACCATGCTCGATACCTGGGGGGATTTTTACCGTAATTGTTCGCGTTTGCCCATTCGCAGTATGGAATTGAAATCGTCGATCGGTTCCCATAAAGGCTTCTTCGAGGGTGATTTCGACTTTTTGTTCAACATCTTGGCCGGCAGCAGCAGTACGGCCTCGGGGGTCGACGCCACCAAAAATTGATTCAAAAATATCACTGAAATCAACACTCCCTGGCCCACCTGGACCACCAGTACCTCCATACGTAGCACCTGTGTTGCTTCCCGCTCCTTGGTATGGGGATTGGCCGCCGCTCGTCCCAAATCGATCGTATTGTGCACGTTTCGTCTTGTCCGACAATACGGTGTGCGCTTCGTTTATTTCTTTAAACCGTGTTTCGGCCTGAGGGTTATTGGGGTTCACATCAGGGTGATATTTGCGGGCTAACGCACGATATGCTTTGCGAATTTCGTCGTCACTTGCATCTCGAGGTACCCCTAATACTTCATAATAATTACGTTGTGCCATGCCCTAAGCCTCACTATTCCCGTAGATGTAGTAGTAATTTTTACGATATGATTTGCAAAAAATCCCACTCTATGAACAGAACCAAAACGTTCGTGTCGCAATTCAAACTATTTTGGTAAAGATTCTCTTCCTAGTCACACAAACACATTCTTGCTATCCTATTAAGCCTAGTCATACTAAACCAGTACGTCAAGCAATTTTCTATTAGAATTGCATATATATTAATACAGCTTAGCCGCGGAAGCCAATCCAGACCACAACATTGTCCACTAGACCACCAACGAAATTTACACTTGCGTGTCAATAGTTTTTGGCTTTTATATTCTTAACACGCGTGCGACAGGGCTATCACGATGGGACAACGGTATCTTCAAATGTTCACGATACGGGTTGCAAATATATGTATTCCCGTTTCAAAGTTACTGAATCTTTCGTGTGCTTCAGCTTAGAATAGAGCATTGGCAAAGATTATTTATTTGAATAACGACAATTCACCTAAACGGTGGTAGTGTTATACTCTACGATAAATACCGTTAGGGAAATGTACATTATGGAGAAATGTGCATGCGAAGTACGAAATTAAATACCGCATAGAAAAGGACTCTTATGCTAAATCAATTACGCATTTTAATTATCGGAGCGCATCCAGACGACTGTGAATTTACTGCAGCTGGAACTGCCGCATTATGGGCAAAACGCGGTGACAGGGTCTGTTTTGTGTCAGTCAGTAATGGCGATGCAGGTCATCACGAATTAGGCGGTGCACGCCTCGCCCAACGGCGGCATGGAGAAGCGCTCGCGGCTGCTGCCATCATCGGCATTGATTATGTCATCTTAGATAATCACGATGGCGAAATCCTGCCAACATTATCGATTCGTTATCAACTCATCGATTTAATCCGCACCTACAAACCAGACCTGATTTTGTCGCCACGCCCCAACGATTACCACCCCGACCACCGTTACACCGCACAACTTATCCAAGATGCAGCCTATATGGTCACCGTCCCAAATGTACGTGCTGGCGTGCCCAATTTAATGTACAACCCTGTGATTGCCTATGTCAGCGACACATTCCAAAAACCATATCCATTTGCCCCAGATGTCGTCGTCGCCATCGATGCCACCGTCGAAGCCAAAGTCGATATGCTTGATTGCCATGTGTCGCAGGTATACGAATGGCTGCCGTGGAATGGAGGCTACCTCAACGATGTCCCCGCAGAGGCAAGTGCCCGCCGGGAATGGTTACGTAATCGACTAGAGCAACGCTTACAACGTGATGCACAAACATTTCGCAACAAATTAATAGCTACTTACGGTGACGTTCATGGCGCTACGATCAAATATGCCGAAGCATTCGAAGGGTGTGAATACGGCTCGCCACTTGATGCTGATGCCATTTCCCGATTGTTCCCGTTTGTCGGTAAGTGATTCTGGATACACTTTCCATTACGTTTGGCAAACCGTGATGGTACGATCACAGGGGTGAATGCGATATACAAATACTTGCAATATGCACTGTTAATTGAGCACAATTTGCAACTATTGGTTTCTGAAAAAACACACTGTTTGCGATAGTTTTAATAATCAACATTTGCAGATCGGATCAAGGCGAATTTGTAATTATTGGGATGATTAAAATTTTTTTGATTCCAAATTTCAACGCAATTACCAAGGATTATTGCCATTCACCATGAAAAACACCGGTTTCTTGGTTCATTCGGAAGGCCAAACGTAAGGCCCCTTCGGCAGGATCATATACCGACGTAGACTGTACAATAATCCCTTGTTCTGCTAACGCTGATTCCAATGCGCGTTGCAAGGGAATACCGTGGACAATCATGCTTCCCGCAAGCGCAATCGGTACTGGATTTGCAAGTTGTAAACTACGCTGCACCGCAGCCACGGCGCGGGCAAGCTCAACCCCTGCGCGCTTGACGATATCCAACGCTACCACATCACCGGCTTCAGCAATTCGAATAACCAATGGACCGACATCACCGAGCATTGGCCGGGGATCGGCGAGCCCATACAAAAACGTAATAAAGTCCTCAGGGAGTTGGAGTTGCCAGTGACGCAACAACACCGGCAATAATTCAGTTGCTGGACCACGACCGTCTGCAGCCGATGCTGCAGCACGCAACGCCATAATCGCGAGATCATGACCACTGCCTTCGTCACCAAACAAATACCCCCAACCACCCGCACGACTCATCGCCCCCGACGCATCTCTGCCGACCGCAATAGATCCTGTGCCACATATCACCCCTATTCCGACGCCATCAGGGGTACCTGCAGCGATCACCAACCAGCCATCGTTGGCAATAAGCAGACGTTGGCTAATACCGCGTTGGCGAATCCACGATGCAACCATTGCTTCATCTTCAGGACGACTTACTCCTGCTAAGCCAGCACATAGCGCTTGAACAGGCTGTCGTCGCATCTGCGCATCAGCAAACGCTTTGGCAATTGCGCTATCGAGTTCGGCAAATGCGGCAGTTTTGTCGTGAGCATGGAAGTTACTTCCACCACTTCGTCCCCGACCGATAATCACACCACTTTGCGCATCACCAAGGAGTGCCACTGTTTTGCTGGCACCTCCATCAACGCCCAAAATGAGCGATTTGTTATTACTGTTCATAGGGTATTTATGTGCACAAACCAAATGTCTGTACCCACCATAAAAAACAACGCTTTGAGAACACTAGGCATTCGGGTCGTTTTTGGGATCGTAGGGAATAATATTGTCCCATTCATCGGCTCGTGATCGAGCGACGACGGCAACGACTTCCTCTGTGTCACTGATATTATAGACTTCGTGCGGAATACCAGGCTCGATGAAAATAAAATCACCGGCTTGATTATCAATCACATGCTTCAACCCGGGGCCATACGCATGACGGACGTGGCCCTGCAAAATATACAACATCACTTCGAAGTCAACATGGATGTGTGCAAATGCTACTGCACCGGGAGGGACGCGGGCCACATTCATTGACAAATGTTGGGCATTGGTGTTTTTGGATGACATTCCCAATTTATATTGGATGCCGTTCCAGCCGCGATCGCCACCACCCCCACGGATTACGGCAATCCCTTGGTCACCTTCGACTTGTAATTGCATTTCGGGTGACACACCCGACCCTTCCATTTTTTCATTTGTAGTCATATGTGTTCCTTCCCGGATATAAAGGCATTTTTAAAAAATACCGTACCACAAATCTTGGATATTATACCGTATTTTGCCGTGAAAAACAGATGTCACTCCGTGAATCCATAATGGTCATTGATCTCTTTTTGGTAGTTGGCTACGGTGCCATCCAGGACATCTGCAACTGCCACACTGCGACCCAAGGCATTCGATTCAAGAATCGCATAGGCTGCAGCTAAATCGCGCAAACCTTCGCTTCCACTCGTCTCGGGGTCAGTGCCTTGGGAAATAGCATGTAACCAATCATATTGAGAAATCGCCGCAGGGTCAGTTAATCCCAACGGAAAAAATTTGTGTCGTTCTTGTTTGCTCATATCGCGCTGGAAGCGGTCAAGTAAAGACTCGCGCCGTCCATCTGGGTAAACCAATTGATCGCCACGGATCGCCGCCGCTGAGCCCACAAATGCAGGCCCTCCGTCAATTGTGACACTATCGGTCTGACCCGCCCAAGACCACCACAATTGCCCCATCGCTTTGCTTTCAAAGCGCAAGGTTGCCATGTATGTATCGTCAACATCTGCAGTCACACGCGACACACTTCCATCGGAATTCGTGTGGGTCCGTTCTGGGACGAATGTGGCCGCCATGGCACTGACTTCGCGCACTTCACCCATCACATAACGCATCCAGTCCATTTGGTGGACACCGATATCGATACTACCACCACCACCACCACGCAGTTTTTGATGCCGCCACGGAGTTTCAGCGACAATTCGATTTGGTGACCACAACCCTCCGAGCGAGCCGAGCACTGCAAACTGCGGTGTGCCGATCAACCCATGGGCAACTGCCCAATGTTGGGCGCGCACCAATTCCATTTGGCGCACATTTTCAAATACCCCGAGGGTCAATTGCTGTTTTTTCGCTAAATCGATCATCATCCAGCCAGCGCGCACGCTGATAGCAATAGGTTTTTGGACGAGTACATGCTTACCAGCCAATAATGCCGCTCGTGCAACTTCGTGATGCACTGCCAACGTTGTGAAATCATTGATGGCGTCGACACACCCACTGGCAATCATGGCGTGATAATCGGAAAAAACTGCCACTTCGCCATCATGAATATCACTGACATATGTATGGGGTGCAGCGAGCGCATCACCACTGGCTGGGTCAACAACTGGAGGGCGAGGTGTCGGTCCGTCACCGCGTTTTCGAAACATCAACGCATCAGCGGGATTGCGAGCGCACAACGCGGTGATGCGAAAATTATCGATGCCTGATTCACGGAGCCGCAAATAGCCTTGCAGATGGGCATTGAGGATGCGCCCACACCCTACAATCCCGATACGAATCATGGTTGTACTCCAAGACGGTGCAGAGACATTGGAGGCAATGGTAACGATATCACTTGATTCGTATTGGCAGAAAGAATCCCCGCTGTCAAGACATGCTGGGCCATTAGCGCTACTTCAGCTGAGCATATTTCCATCAGCGAAACTTCGTTTCGGATTACCGCAACAAAATGATCAAGTGGGTCGCGCATCCCTTCGGTCAA
The DNA here is from genome assembly GCA_943328915.2 of Singulisphaera sp. GP187. GTDB lineage: Bacteria > Chloroflexota > Chloroflexia > Chloroflexales > Roseiflexaceae > UBA965. The sequence continues at coordinate 11,953 of CALQBW020000004.1, forward strand.
TGCCGGGCAGCGGATTCCGACACCTTTGTCTGCTTCGGCATCTGCCAGATAGAGTTTGCCATTCGACGCCATCAACGTGCCCTTGTCGCCATAAAATATCGGTTCATAACTGGTCATGTGCCCTGACTGTGTCCAAGACGCAGTAGCAGTCGAAATTGCCGTGGCATGTTGCATAATCATCACAGCGTTGTCTTCTGCCGGCAAATCATTTTTGCGTAACCGACCGGCAATCGTACTAACGCGATTGGGTAATCCGAGGAACATACAGGTCAATGCTGCCCCATAACAGCAATAGTCCATGATGACGCCCGCACCATTTCGATGAGGGTCATATAACCAATCAACAAATTGGGGAGAACACCCTAATTCACGTGGGCCACAATGAGCAGCCCGGTAATTTATTTGGAAAATATTGCCGATTTTGCCACGTCGAATCATGGATAAAGCATGTTGAAGATTTGGCCACCAAGCAAATGGCCAATTGATCATCAATTTCACGCCGGCGCTTTTGGCTGCGCTGTACAACGCAACGGCATCTGCATAATCAGCTGCCATCGGCTTTTCAAGCAAAATATGTAAGCCTTTCTTGGCGGCAGCGATACCATATTCAGTCCCTGAGCGATTATCTCCAAAGATTGCCACCGCATCGAGTTCGTTTTTTTCTAGCATTTTAAAAGGATCTGGGTGTGTTTTGGTTATGCCGGTACGTTCTGCTTTTGCGCGAAGATCGCTATCTGCATCCGCTGCAGCCACAATTTGCACGGTAGTGTTGCTCTTCGCGTGTGCAATGAAATCCCATACGTGGTCATGGCTGAGTCCCATAATGCCAATTCGCAAGTCATTACCCATCACATTACACTCCTTACATAAAAACAACATTGTTCATGGGGTAAATTATACCAAATAATATCTTCACAATTGCATGATTGATTATTTTGTGTCGGTTATCGTTAATTTCTTATGGTTTTGTGCAAAAAATCCAAATTATGACTGATTTATGCTAAAAATTACAAAATCTTAACTACGGATGTTGGGGTTTTTCGTGGTAATCGACTGGCAACGAAGATCGACATAGTAATCATTATCAATCCAGCACAGGTGAACGATACTGGATAGCCATATCCAGCGACGATTTGACCACCAATAGTTGCGCCCACCACCCCGCCCAACGCTGCAATTGTATGATATAACCCTGCCAACCGGCCACGGCGTTGCCGCAAACCTAATTCAGTTGCGACCAATAGCGCGGGAGTTTCGTAGCTTGAATAAGTCAACGATCGCATCATCTGTAAAGGAAAAATTCCCCACGTCGGGGCAATAAATTGGTACAGCACATAAATACTGCCTTGACCAATCAACCCAGTCATCAACAACGGTCGTCGTCCCCACCGATCTGCAAAATAACCTGACAACGTCAATCCAGGAACTTCGCCTGCCGCCGCCAAGGCCCATAAACCGCTAATCAGAATTTGGGAATATCCAATGGAATGCATGAAAGCAGGCCATTGCCAAGCCACTGCGCCCATCCCATAAAACCACGTAAAAACCACGGCAAAATAAACCACCATGGTACGCATTGGAAAATTACTCGTGTGCGCAGAGGCGGTTGAAACGACGTCGGGAACTGGCACTTCCGTCCGCGACGCTTCTCGAATCCCCAATGCAGCGATACAGCCGATACCCAACATCACTGCAGCAATAACAATCGGCACCCACAACCCGGCATTGTCTGCAATAAAACCACCCATAATTGCAGTGCATGCAAATGCAAGTGAGCCAGTGGTACGAAAAAATCCAAGCATACGCCCACGTGATGTGGCATCTTCTATTAAATCACCCGCTAATGCGAGGCTGCCTGCATTGAATCCAGCCGTTGCCACTCCTAACACAAGTTGCGCCACCACCACCAACCAAACCATCCTTGTCAACGCAATGACCAGCATTGCAAGTGCGGACAGCCCTAGCGCAAGCATAATAATCGGGCGGCGTTGGCCAATGCGGTCCGAACGTAACCCCCACAAATATGGTGCAGCCAATGAACCAAATTGTTGTGCCGCAAACATAATCCCCACAAGCGCCGGTCCCGCCCCGAGTGTTGCAAAGTGGTTTGCCAGCAATGGGACAGTCAATCCGTTAGCCGCAAACAAGCCAGCTTGGCTCAGCGTCAAAAACCGCATTGAACGCTGATTATGGAGAAGCAATGACTGCATTTTGAACCTTTATTCCTGATGAAATGATGGGTGAATTGTGCACACCAATACGAGAAAGAATGCCCTATGGTACCACATCAGTTGGAATCCATAAGCAACCAGTTAAATCAACTTGGCGTATATTGTGCATCGGCACGCCTTCGTCACGCAACAATTCATACTGTGTTGTGGCATCAGGCGACGTGATTTGTCCGTTGGCTGCTACGACGCGCCACCACGGCAATCCCTCTCCGCGATAAGTTGCTAATGCCCAGCCAACCCCACGGGCGCCTCGAGGGACAGGAATAACTCGAGCGATACTGCCATATGTCGTCACCCGTCCAATCGGAATACTCATAACGATCTCATAGACACCACTATATTTATTCCCCATCCCGATTCCTCCATGGTACAATCAACTAAGTTTTTGTAGTTGCGAGAATAAGCATGGCACCATCGTCTTCACAGCAGCCTCGTCGCCGCAACGGTATCAACGATAAAAGCAATTTCCCGCTCAACCGACGTAACCGCAAAAAAAATATACCCTCCGCACTCTTCCCGCGACTTATGTTGGGGTGTGTGACTACAATTGTACTCGTCCTGGTGGTTGCCATCGGGATAGGATTTGCCACCTACAATTCATTGACTGCTGAATTAATTCCACGCCTTGAAAGTATCAAAGGAAGGACCACTTTTGAAACCAGTCGATTATACGATCGCAATGGCAAAATTCTCTATGAGTTTTTTGGGACAGGCAGAAGAACAAAGGTCTCATTAACGAGTATCTCGAAACAATTGATTGGCGGTACCGTATCAATTGAAGATAAAACGTTTTTTACCAATCCTGGTGTTGACTGGGTGGGTATTTTACGAGCCGCATTGCGTAGTGCAACTGCGGGCGAAGTCGTGGGCGGCGGTTCTACTATTTCACAACAGGTCATCAAACAAGTGGTGCTTACTGAACAAGAGCGCGCCACAGATATGCAAAGTAAATTACGCCGGAAAGTCCTTGAATTGGTCATGGCGCAAGAGCTTTCACGTCAATTTAGTAAATCTGAAATCCTCGAACTCTATCTCAACGAAATCTATTACGGTAATTTGGCATATGGAATCGAAGCTGCTTCGAATACATATTTCAAGACAACGGCTGATAAACTCACGCTGCCGCAATCTGCGTTACTCGCTGGGATGCCACAATTACCATCAGTATATGACCCTTATCTCTATATCACGAACAATACTCTCCCCGGGGTAGCGTTACCAAAAGGGTGGTTAAATCCTAATTTCGAACTCAGCGCTGATTTAGCACCGACTAAATGGCGGCAAATTTCGGTCCTTCGCCAAATGGTTGCCAACAACTATATTACAGAATCTGACGCAATAGACGCTGCGCAACAAGATCTGGTATTTGCTGGCCAAGAAGTCCCCATCATCGCTCCTCATTTCGTGTTTTATGTCCGGCACCAGCTTGAAGAACTCTATGGTCCACAATTTGCTACCCTTGGATATTCTATTTACACAACAATTGACCTCGAGTTGCAACAAACCGCCCAAAAGCTTGCAGCCGAACGCATTGATACACTTAAAGACCGCAATATTCACAATGCAGCAGTAGTTGTTTTGCAACCAAATACAGGGCAAGTGCTGGCAATGGTCGGGAGTGTTGATTACAATCGCAGTGAAATGACAACAACTGCGGGGTTTGAAGGCAACGTGCTCGATGGGCAAGTCAATGTTACAACCAATTTACGTCAACCAGGATCCGCACTTAAGCCATTTACATATATCTCGGCGATGGAACAAGGGATGACGCCTGCTTCGATTTTGTGGGATGTGCAGACGACATTCCCTTCGACGGGTACTGACCGCTACGAGCCAAAAAACTATAATGGAAAATGGAATGGTCCAGTGCGGATGCGCCAATCAGTGGCTAATTCGCTGAACATGCCTGCAATTGAAGCACTCAAATATGCGGGTATTAGTAACACTATTGATTTACTTCATCGCGCAGGCATTACTTCACTCAAACGTGGTGAAGGATTTTACGGGTTAGCGTTGACATTGGGCGGCGGAGAAGTCACCCCGCTCGATTTGACTACAGCCTACAACACCTTGGCGAGCAATGGCCATTATTACCCACCTACTTCAATCCTCAAAGTCGTAAATGCCACCGGTCAAACGATTGAACAATTTACCCCAACGGTGCTCACTCCCGTTATTAACCCCGAATTAGTCAGTATCATGGCAGATATGATGAGTGACGATAATGCCCGTGCAGGTATTTGGGGCCTCAATTCTAAGCTCAAATTAACACGACCGGCAGCAGTCAAAACCGGGACTTCAAACGACTGGCGCGACGCATGGGCGATTGGATTTACCCCTTATGTCACAATTGGTGTATGGACGGGCAATAACAACAACGAACCCACCGGCCATGTCGAAAGTCTTACCGGCGGCGGCATGATTTGGCGTAATTTAATGGAATACATTTTCACAAACGAGCGTCTCAACACATTGTTGGCAGAACCTTTTGCTGGTAAACTGCCAACCAATTTTACGCGTGCCCAAGGCCTACAAGAATTACCTATCTGTCATTTGCCCGGTCCATTCAATAACCGCGACACAGAACTGTTTACCCGTACGATGTTGCCGATGCCGGTACCCCCACCTTCTGGTGCTACCAATCCAAGTGATCCGACCATCCTCCCTGCTTCTGACCCGCTAATCGATCCCTGCTCCGGATTATTGCTACCCGTAAGTGTCGTGGCCATAACCGATACAATTCCACTTTCTGGCGTAATAACCGATACTGCTATTTTGATTAAAACCGTCTGTATGCCGACCCCAGAACTTTTGGCTCCACCTGAACGCAAAATGGACGGCGTTGCATGGGTATTGCCGTTAGCTGAGCCTGGTATCAACTCGTTATTCCAATGGGAACTATTCAGTAATGCCGTCGATCGCCAACCTCGGATTTTACCAATTGATTCGGCGACGATCCCACAATGCACCACCGAAATACTCGGCGCCTTTGGTCCTCCTGTACCAGGAGCAGTAAGAATGCCTGATTTGCGCCATCTGGATGCGCAAATAGCCCAAACTACGATGGCAGCGCTTGGGATAACTTCCGTGTATGTCGATTTACAATCACGTGATCGCATCCCCAGTGAATTTGATAGTTATCAACCGAATGAGGTAATCAGTACCCTCCCCGCCCAAGGAGGTTGGATTTTGCCCGGCACCACCGTGGTGATCGGAGCCAGAGCACCATAATATTAAAGTTCACGCACTTTTTGTAAAACGGTTTCAAGATCGGCTGGACTATGTCCAGCCATCATCATTTCGTGGGCAATTGTGTGCCACCACGGCGTATTGGCGGTCACCGTAATGCCCCAACCCAGCAAAATCGAATCAGCAGCGGGAATTCGCTCAACAAGCGCAACCACACTTGTTGCTCCACGAATCAAAAGTGGCGGTGGATCAATGGTTCGGTTAATTTTTTTCTCGGCAAACAGTAGCTTTTCCGCAGTTTGCCCAAACCATGCATCATGCCACGTAACCGGTAAATGTGCTTTGATTTGATTGGCGTACCACGTTACAGAGGCTGGTTGAGTAGGTGGAAGTTTCAAAGGGAAATCACTTCCAAACAGTATTTTATGAGGAGCCACTGTCAGCGCCACATGCACAATTTTGGCGATATCTGGGTAAATCAACGATCCCGCCGCAGTATCATAATAGACATTTGCAAGAGTACGCGCCACATTCGGCATCATTTCATAAAAAAACAATCCACCACCCCAATGGGCGAGAATTAATCGTAACTCCGGGAAGCGAGCTGCTACTTCGTAACAATCTACCAATGGGATATTCACTTTGCCTGGGTAGGCAGATCCCACCGGTTCATTTACATGGAGTAAAAGTGGTATCTCATGGCGGGCACAATATTCGGCACAGCGTAGGAATCCTGCATCACGGAGGGAAAAACCTTGTGCAATCGGATTCAGTTCACCTACTCCGCACATCCCTTTCGCAATTCCTCGCTCGATTTCGTCACACGCATTCGGATGATTTGGTTGCACCACTACAAACGCTTGGATGCGTGTCGGAGCTCCCTGTATTGCTTGTTGCACGCTACGATTACGTGCCACACACGTAGCATGATGTCGGTAATATTCGCCTTGCCACACCGCCATATCAAGCCCTGCATCCTCACGGGCTGCCACAATTGCCTGAACATCCGCATAATCTTGCACTTTTGTATTGCTATGAAGCCATGTTTGGTATGGCTCGTCGGGGTAGGTAGGTGGGATGGGCAAAAAATGGTGGTGAATGTCAATCCGCATTTGAAAGCTCTGTTAATGCATAGATTGGGGCAATAGTTGCGTAGATAAGTTCCCAGGTATAGCGGGCATGGACTTTGGCGTACCCCATCGCACCATAGTGTAGCGCCAATTGCGGATCGGTCAACAACCGTTCAATTGCTCGTGCCAATCCGGCGATATCTCCGAACGGGACCAACAGGCCATCTCCTTCGTGTCGTACCAAATCAGAAATCCCGCCGGCATCAGCTCCAATCACAGGCAGCTTATTGCACCAAGCTTCGAGAAACACAATCCCAAATGAATCGGTGCGTGAAGGCAACGTTAGTAGCTGCGCGGCAGCATAGGCATCACGTCGCTCAGCATCGCTCGCATACGCCAGCACACGAATCCGTGCGCTGGTTGTGGCCGGCAATTGATTAAAAAATTGTTGAAAATGCTCCAGCGGTGCGCCAATCAATACCAGCGTTGCATCACTGCCAGCTTGCCAAAGCTGTTGCATTGCGTGGACCGTCGCAATCGTACCTTTGTCAAACGCCATCGCACCTACTTGCAGTACAATAGGGCCTGCGATTGCATGACGTTCCCTGAAGCCCACACCATCGCCCCCGGTTACTTCTTCGGGGGTCACCCCTGCACCAACCACATGTAAATGCGCTTGGAGAATGCCGCGTGATTGCAAAAAACTCGCTTCACGCTTCGTCATTGTAATGACCGCATAGCTTTGATTGAGCAAATCAAGTTGTTGGGGCATGCTGTAATAGCGCACAAAATTTCGATCTTGCGTTTCACCAAGATGCACAAATGGAGTAGTTATTACGGGAATTTGATTTGTGTTGGCAATAGGTATTAACGGGTGGAGTAGCCCATCGAGGGTGACATTGGTGATGTGGATAATATCAATTTCATGCGCATGGGCTGCAAGCCAGGCGGTCATATCGGGCGCCTGCGGTGTCAACCCAGAGAGCCATCGCAATAAATTTAACGGCAAGCCAATGCGCCCCGCTTCTACCAACAGACGACGCAATATCGGGTAGACTAACCGATTGCCACTGATACGTTGAATGGGGAAGCGATAGACCGCACAGCCTTCGTGCAATTCATAGCCAAGGGCAAATGTCCGCTTGTCAGTTTGCCACAATGATTCGAGATCATGTGCAGTCGTCGTCAATACCGTCACACGATGACCATCAGCAACCAGTCGTTTGCCGATTTCGACAAAATACCGCACCGATCCACTCGTGACTGGGTGATAAAGTTGCACAACGTGCACAATGTGCATCCCGTTAATTCCCCCAAGAAATGCCTGAGTCGGCATCAAATAATTGGTCACGGGTCATTTGTACGGTGTCGCCGTCAGGTTTGCCATCTTTGAGTTTTTGCGCATACAATTCAAATCCCGAAGCACCAGCGGGGACTGCGAGGTACACCAACCACACACCATCTGGCGAAATAGCAGGCGCCCGTACTGTGTTGAGTTTGGTTATCTGTGTTGGGGTGCCGCCATTTGCTGGGAGCCCATAAATATCAGTCCCAGTTGGGGTTCGTAACACAAAATAAATCATTTGCCCATCTGGACTCAATGCAGGATCATACGATTGGTCTGGCATCCCTGTTGGGATTGAAAGGCGGCCACTCCCAATTGTATACCGCATAATCCGCGGGGCACCGTTTTGCCCTGATGGATTAAATGAAAAATATATATTTTTACCATCTACATCAAAAATAGAATGACCGATATTACCCGAACCATCTGCATACCCATCGACACGCTTACCACCCGCCCGCGCATCCATGAAGTACATAATAAGACGATATTCTGAAGCAGGCGACCCTTCAGGCGGGCCAAACTGCGAGATATAGACAATACGACTTCCATCTGGAGAGAAAGAAGGATAAAACGCCCATGTCGAATCGTAAATTCGCTCAAAACTATGTAACGCATGCCGGGACACATTATCCGTCAATTGAATTGCTTCCCCCCCAGCGGCAGAGGTTAACATGATATCACTGGCACTCTCGGTGCGCCGTACAAAAACGATACGGGTCCCGTCCCTCGAAAAAGCAGGTTGCCACGCATCCCCACTCTTGGTCAATTGTTGCAAATTCCCAGCTTGCCACATCATCAAATCACCTGCTTTGGACATCAGCAAACGACCAGGTAAATCTGGCGTCGCAATGACCGCTGGTGCTCGATTCGAGGTACTTACTGTACCATCACTGTTAGTAACGGTTGTCGTACCACTACACGCAACCAAAATCATCATTACCAATAATAATTGAATGACCCAATAAAACCGTTTCATTGTTACGTCCTATTCTTCCACATGAGCAAACATACGTGCGGCAGCGGTAGTCGTCACTAATACGCGTAACGCACGTGGCAAGACTTCGATAATGCGCGGTGTCATCCCGATAAAATCACCATCAATTTGGACTGGCAAAGCCCCTCCGCGAATATGCACTTGTCGTACCCGCCGATAAATAATACTTTCATCATGCCAACCAAAATACAATTTGAGATACAACCCAATAAACTGCCATGGACCACGTACCATCGTGCTGCCGGATATCAAACAAATATCAAGAAAACCGTCATCTATTGTCGCCCTCGGCGTAAACGGGATAAAACTTGCATACCACGGTGTGTTACCCACTACCATCATCAATGCACGCACATCTATAATTTCGTCATCGAATTGGAGTTGGACATCGACACCGCGAAAACTCCATACCACCGTTATTATCCGCCCTATATATGCCAACACTCCAAAACGCCGTTTATCGTGCGAATAGAGATGTTTGACGACATCGGCATCAAACCCCACCCCAGCCATCAGCACAAAAAACTGTTCACCAATGCGGCCTACATCCATTCGCCCTACAACACCCGTCATAATTTGCTGAACAGCAGTGAAAGTATTCATCGAATACCCTGCTTCGCGCGCCCTTACATTGACTGTCCCGACGGGTAACGGAGCGAGGACGACATCACTACCCATCAAACCATTCGCGACTTCATTGACGGTACCGTCACCGCCGGCGGCAATCACGAGATCATAGTGTTGTACCACAGCTACGCGGGCAAGTTCTTGGGCATGGCCTGGGTGATTCACGACCCATTTATCAACCTGCCAGCCATGTGATTGCCAAATTGCAATCGCATGAGTAATCGCCGCGCCGAGCCCTTGCGCCTGACCTGCATGTTGATTGGCAATGATACAAACCCGAGCGTTGACAGGAATCGTCATAGTTCACTCGCATGAGGGAATAAATTTAGCGGTAACGCATGACGCCATTCCACGTAGGCCTGCGTGGGCGTCCGACCACAAACAACCCCTAAATCAGACAAGGCTTGGGTAACCAGCGACAATGGCAACCCCACGACATTTGTGATACTTCCTGTCACAGCAGTGACCAAACTCCCGGCCAATCCTTGGATTCCATACGCACCCGCCTTGTCCATTGGTTCACCGCTGGCAACATAGGTGTCGATTATTAATTCATTCAACCCTACCATTTGGACTTTGCTCATTTGCGCTAGCAACAACGGTTCTCCGTGAGGGGCAAATATGGCCAAACCGGTATATACTTCATGCCAACGACCAGACAAACGGTTCAACATCGATTTCGCATCAGCTTCATCAAGTGGCTTATTGAGCACCATTCCATCGAGAACCACAATCGTATCAGCCGCAATGACGACGGCTTCTGGATTATGTCGCGCACAAGCTTCCCCTTTGCGCCAAGCCCGGATCGTCGGATGATCATGGTGATTGACGCATACGTGCGGTAACCGTTCCAAAAAAGATGCAGATGGCAGGTGAATACCTTCTTCAGCATCACTCACCACCACACGAAAAGGGACATCCAGTGCATGGAGCAATTCAGCGCGCCGTGGTGAACCAGACGCCAAAATTACGTCGTATTGTTTACTCATATCAACAAATATGCTACTATCATTTACATTGATGGGTAACCATCAGAAAGGTATTTTGCTATGATTCACTCTGCACATTATACAACCCTATCATGAAACAACAGCAGTGATATGTACGTCTAGTGTGATAGCTGTGTTTCAGCGAATTTCACGGTATTGAAAGGAAGATTTATGCAGTCACAACCGCAGCCGGTGGTAGTCGTTCAATCGCAGATCCAAAGTGTCATGCAGCAGGTCTATTTGTGGATGACTGCTGGTCTTTTGGTGACCGGTGCAATTTCGAGCATGATTTATAACAGTCCAAGTTTGCAAGGTATTCTGTTGAATTCCGTTGTCTTTATTGCATTATTTGTCGTAGAAATCGGCTTAGTACTCGGTATTAGTGCAATGATCAATAAAATGTCTCCTGCGCTTGCTACAGGCTTGTTCATTTTGTATGCCGCGGTAAATGGGATTACGTTGACACCTATTTTCTTTGCGTACACCAGCTCATCAATTGCAACTGCATTTTTTACTGCTGCAGGGATGTTTGCCGCCTTGGCCCTCTACGGGACTGCGACAAAACGCAATTTAAGTGGGATGGGGCGGTTTATGATGATGGCCCTGTTTGGGTTGATTATTGCCACCATCATCAATATTTTCTTAAAAAATGGTGTCATGGATTTCGCGATTAGTATTTTTGGTGTTGTGATTTTTGCCGGGTTAACCGCCTACGACACGCAACGCTTAAACCAACTCGCCAGCCAAGCATCAAGTGACGACGAGATTGGGCGTTTCTCGATTATGGGAGCTTTGATTCTCTATCTCGACTTTATTAACTTGTTCCTCTATTTGCTCCGGTTGTTCGGCAAACGCCGCGACTAATCGCATAATCGGCGCTCACCTCCCCTCACATATTCTGTGAGGGGAGGTCTTTTAATAATAATTGCAACGTAGTAATCAACAACTGTTGTTCGACGGCCCGAATCCGCGCATGCAAGGTTTCTTCGGTATCATCAGGCAAAATCACAACTTCTTGGCGGGCCAACACCGGACCTCGATCGACCTCCGGCACGACAGCATGTAGGGTACATCCCGTCACCGGTAACTGGAGTGCGAGTGCATCACGCACCACATGTGCCCCCCGCAACGCCGGAATCACCCGCCCATCATTGAGCGTCACCACATCACCACCGTCGGCAGGCAACAACGCCGGGTGCTGATTAATCACCGGCATCGGCAACGCACTCAATGCCGGTGCACTCAAAATCCGCATGAATCCCGACAACAAAAACAAATCGGGTTGTACCGCACAAATCAAGGCGACGATTGTGTGTTCCCAATCAGTGCGTTGCGCCGGTGTCGCCTTGCGGGGGAATGGCACGGCACACACGGGAATGCGTTGATTGAGTGCCCGTTGCACCCCACCACATTCCGGCCGGTCACTGATGACGAGAGCAATCCGTGCCTGGATACGCCCATCAGCAATCGCATCGATGAGTGCTTGCAAATTCGAGCCACCGCCTGATACCGCCACCACAATTGCAGCGTAGGTCATACTAACTCCGTCTGACCGATATCGAGACGAAACTGCATGCCCGCAAATCGCACGGCATCCACGGTCGCATATGCGGTGCGCAAGGCGCTGACCAGATCGGTGCCGTAGCCAACCGCATTGAGTACCCGACCTCCGGCAGTCACGAGTTGATCACCATCGCGCCGCGTACCGGCATGCAAAATCGTCCCATTGGCCGGGATATTGGTGGAATCAATAGTAATCACATCACCGCTCCGGGGGGCATTGGGATACCCAGCACTACCCAAGACCACACAGGCCGTAGCCCCTGCGCGCCAACCCAATGTATTAGGGGTGAGTGATTGGGTAGCGGCTGCATAGATGGCCAGTAGCACATCACCATCACAGAGTGGCAAAATGACTTGTGCTTCAGGGTCTCCAAAGCGCGCATTGAACTCAATCACTTTGGGGCCGTGCTCAGTTAACATCAGACCTGCATACAGAGCGCCCACGAATGGAGTTTGATGCGCTGCCAACATATCAATGACCGGTTGCATAACAATTTGCGTCAATTGTTGCGCAATCGGTTGCGTAATCGCATTCAGGGGCGCTATTGCTCCCATTCCACCCGTATTAGGGCCTTCATCACCATCAAAAATTCGCTTATGATCACGGGCGGACGGTAACGCCATCACGGTATGCCCATCGCTCAACGCAATCAACGATACCTCTGGCCCATACAACCGCTCTTCAAGTAAAATCTGCTCACCTGCAGGGAGTGTGGCAAGTTGGGCAATTGCATCGAGTGTTTCGGACATACTTTCGGCAACGATTACTCCTTTGCCTGCCGCCAGACCATCGGCTTTGACTACCCACGCTTGGCCACTTTGGCGCACAAAGGCGCTGGCCTCGACGGTATCTTGAAATACGCGAAACGCTGCCGTAGGTACTGCAACGCGTTGCATCACCTGTTTGGCGAAGCCCTTGCTACTTTCGAGACGTGCCGCAGACTGAGACGCCCCAAATACCGGGATCCCCAGGGCGCGGATCGCATCTGACCAGCCGGCCGCCAGCGGTGCTTCTGGGCCAATTACCACCAAATCTGTGGGATGGGTCACAAGCCACGCCTGCACTTCAGCGAGTGAGGTCAACTTTGCCGTGGGCGCATCGAGGGCAATTCCAGGATTGCCTGGGGCGACAATGAGGGTAGTGAGGCGTGGCGACGCCAACATTGCCTTGGTCAATGCATGTTCCCGCCCGCCAGAACCTATCAAAAGAACACGCATCTTGCCCCCTCACCAATAATGTAATTATTCATTAATTATATGCGAATTACCGATGCTTTTCTAAACTTGAATGCTGAGCGATGCAATCAAGGAAACGTAATTAGCAGAGGTCCTGGCAGTGACTATTACGCCATGTCGAATCAATCTGTAATAGGGTTGGAAAAGTGCGTAAAGCTATTCGTTTTCATTCAATGCTACAATGTAGGCACATTTATGATTGTCAGTGCGAGGTTTACATGTCGCTACCAATCCCCCCATCTAATGATCCAATCGATGTCGCTGCAATAATTGCTGCTTTGCATCTTCAGATTCTACAACGCAATAACACTACCCCAAATGACACATCTTTTGCGGACGATGAACTTCAAGATCTCCGTGATGCGCTCCATGAAATGGAATTGACTCGGGTCATCAGTGCGCATTTGCCCCTCAAAAACAACAGCTTCATCGGTCGTTTCATCACCATTATTCAAAAGATTACCCGACGCTTATTACGTTGGTATATAAACCCCATTGTCGAACAACAAAACATGTACAACGATGCCGTGATGCGCACAATCCAAGCATTAGTAGACGCGTTTCATACTCGCATCACCACCACGCCGCCTTTCCCGATTCCAGCCCCCACGGTTGGCAGTGAATCAACGTATGACGAAGTCCAACGAATTCACGCTCAATTTACCCAGCTTGAACCTGCCATTCGACCGACAGAACATACGCTTGTTTCACTTGTGGCCACTCGCAGACAGCTCATGACTGTCAGAACGCATTGGCCATTACCGGTCCGCAATTCCATCGACCACCTTGCCAATGCGATCCACCGTATCCAACGCGTTGGATTACGATGGTATGTGAATCCAATTGTTGACCAAATGAATGCGCACAACTGCTCAACCCACGCTGTACTCAACCACTGCTACACCTACACCACTGCAACGCGGATTTCACTCGAACGGCTACGGAACCAGATTCAGCATGAATAAAGATATTATCACCATCGTAAGTACCTGGTATGGGCCTGACACTGCGGGTGGTGCCGAAAACGCCGCCCGCCAACTTGCTATCGCCCTGCATACCCAAGGTCATCCTATTGAAGTATGGAGCACCACTGCTCGGGATTTATTTGCGCCAACCACACCGCACTACCCACGTGGCGAAAGTCACGATGCAGGGATTATCGTGCGGCGTTTTTCCATAGACACACCGCCTCCAGATGCTCAAATCCCTAGTTATGCATTGCGTTTTCCTACAATAAAAGCTACACTTGCCAGCATCCAACCAGATGCACAAGAATTACGCACCATAGCGGCATTAGCTTTTAGCTACGACTTACTCGCGCATATCGCCACTCATTCACTTGGGAGGCGGTTTTTGTTCGTCCCATACCCCTTACCAAGCAGTATCTGGGGTGTCATGCTGGCACCTGAACGCAGTTTTTTGCTCCCCTGCATGCACGATGAGCCATATGCCTATCACCGCATCAGTCGTTGGCAACTGCAACATGCCCGAGGGATTTTGGCGAACAGTGCCGGTGAACGTGACTTTATCGTTAAACAATACCAAATCAAACCTAACCGAGTTTGCTTGACTCGCCTTGGAATTGACTGCACTGCTCACGGCAACGGAGAACGTTTCCGCGATAGATTCAATATTCGTGGACCGATGCTGTTTTTTGCGGGACGTCGTGACGCCAGCAAGAACGTCCCATTATTACTCCATTATGTCCAAGAATATATTATCCGCCGTCAAAAAATGGTGACGTTGGTACTAGCCGGTCGTGATCCACTCGAATTGTCACGTTATCAGCGTCGTTTTGTGTGTGATGTGGTGTTTATCGATGAGCAGACCAAAACCGATGCTTTTGACGCAGCAGATGTGTTTGTGCATGCAGGCACCCAAGAAAGTTTCGCGTTTGTGCTAATGGAATCTTGGCTACAATCGACACCGACGTTGGTCAATCAGACATGCGCAGTTACACAGCAGGCTGTCACGGAATCACAGGGTGGCTTGACATTCAATGATTTTGCCAGCTTCGCGGCCGCATTAGATATCCTACTCAATAGTCCTCACCTGAATGAGCGTATGGGACACGCTGGTCGGGGGTATGTCATGACCAACTGTCAGTGGTCCGATGTGGCCACTCGCGCCGTTAATGCATTATTACGAGAAGACTAACGCATGCGCATAGTTATTTGTACATCCCAAGTCCCATTTGTGCGCGGTGGCGCCGAACTGCTTGTCGAAGGGCTACGCGATGCCTTGCGACGCCACGGCCACACCGTCGACATCGTGGCACTGCCATATCGTTGGCAACCGCACTCACACCTCATCGATAGCATGTTGGCGTGGCGACTGATTGACCTCAGTGAAGTCGATGGACGACCGGTAGATCTGGTCATCGCTACCAAATTCCCGTCGTATATGGTTCGTCATCCGCGAAAAGTGGTGTGGCTCGTCCATCAGCATCGCCAAGCATATGATTGGTACGGCACGCAGTATTCTGATTTTGTAAATACTCCCGAAGATCGCAGCGTGCGTGAACAACTCATGCAAGCCGATACCAACGCGATCAACGAAGCCACCCGTTGTTTTGCAATTTCCCAAAACGTTGCGCAACGGTTGTGGCGATTTAACCACTGTAACGCTGCGCCACTCTACCCACCCAGCCACTATACCGGACGTTTTTATGCCAACGCATATGGTGATTATATTTTTTCAGATGCCCGCCTCGATGCCGCCAAACGGATAGATTTGCTGTTAAATGCGGTGGCGACCATGCAATCACCTTGCAAAGTCATTTTGGCAAGCACCGGCCCCGCAAAAGCACAACTCACCCAATTGGCAAACGAACTGGGCATCTCTGCATATGTTGAATTTCGTGGGTATGTTGATGATGATACGTTATTGGCATTGTACGCCGAGGCACGGGCTGTTTACTATGCCCCGTTTGACGAAGATTATGGCTTTACCACTATTCAAGCGATGGCAGCTGCCCGCCCCGTCGTCACTACCAGCGATGCCGGAGGAACTCTCGAATTTGTGCGCCACAACCACAATGGGCTAATCGCCCTGCCGACACCTGCGGACATTGCCACAGCACTCAATCGAATTATGAGTGAACCTGGTTTGGCACAACAATTGGGACAAAACGGCCCCTCCACCGTTGCCCAGATTACCTGGGATGGGGTGGTAGGGGCCTTGTTGGCATAATCCCACGAAGCGTTACTTGCCGAGCATACTCAGCAAGGCTGAATCAGTGCTCTGGAGCGGCAAGTCGATGCGGCGGTGTGAACGTGATGACTCGTAAGTGGCGAAAATCAATTCAGTAGCGCGCATGGCGTTGTAGACCGACAATTCGGGGCGGCGCCCGTCAATCAATGCGTCAACCAAATCGATAACCCCGCGTTTGACGTTTTCATCACCGTGTAACCCTTCGGTGTCGGGGATGATGACCCAATCGGCGTCGCCTTTGCCTTTGACGCGCAAATTTACATTGTTATCGACGCCCACATCAATGATGCCGTCGCTGCCAATCATACGTAACCCAAAGCGTGGGCCGGCTTGGTACCCCGTACTCATCAATAACGTGACCCCGTTTTTGAAGCGCGTCAAGCTGACACCATGGCGCTCGATCGCCACACCAAATACCGTTTGGGGATCGCGCAAATCGATTTGGCCAAGCACCCATTCAGCGTCGGTTTCGTCATTGAAGTAGCAGGCCATATCGTACCAGTGCGTGCCCCAGTCATACATGTTGTCACAAAACGCTTCGATGCGTTCGAGTTTGCCTATTCGACCCGAATCAAGCAACGCTTTGCCTGCGCGGAAGGGCGTGCCAAAACGTCGTTGGTGATTGAAGGTGAGTTGGACACCGTTGGCTTCTGCGGCGGCTAGCATTGCTTTGCATTCACCCCAGGTGGGAGCCATTGGTTTTTCACAGTGAATTGCTCGCACTTTGGCGTTGGCAACATCGATGACCATTTGGGCATGCATATGCGGCCAGGTCGAAATACTGACGATATCCAGGTTTTCTTTGGCAAGCATTTCATGGTAATTCGTGTAGATCGTATTACCCCCATGGATTTGACGGAATGCTTCGGCGTTTTCGGGGACCAAATCGGCCAAGGCGACGATTTGCGCTTTGCCACTGGCACGGTAACCAAAGGCATGTTGATGGGACATCCCAAATCCAGTGGCGCCTTCGCTCTTCCACGGGCGACCACAACCAATAATTCCTACACGCAACATATCAACCTCCTTGTTGAACACTGAATTACATGCCGAGTGATTGTAAGTATTTGCGACTTTGGATCGCACTTTCGAGTGGGGTCGCCAATTGAGTGACGTCAGTTTCGACAATCAACCAACCGTCGAATTTGGCGGCGGTGAGCAACCCAAAAATCGTGGGGAAGTCGACCATGCCTTGGCCCAGCTCCGTCCATACCCCGATTTTTTCGGCACCACGATAGTCGAGTTGGGTTGAACGAGCTTGGCTCGCAGCCGCTGCGTTGACATCTTTGAGGTGCATTGTCACGATACGGCTGGCATAGGTTTTCACCATATCGGTTACATCGCCGCCTGCCCAGGCCATATGCCCAGTATCAGGCCCCAAAGCGAGCACATTGGGGTCGGTATTTCGCATCAAACGATCGAGCTCTGCACGGGTTTCGATGACGCTCCCAACGTGATTGTGGAATGCGGCGGTGACGCCATGACGCTTCATCAAGGCACCTACGTCACTAATCGCTTTGATAAATTGAAGCCATTCGGCGTCGCTCATACCATCGGCTTCTGTCACATGTCCGGCAGCTTGCATCCGCGAACGACCGTTACGGATGGTTTGGCCTTCGACGTTGGCCGCCACATAACAAGCATCACAACCGATGTCACGGGCAAATTCTGCCGATGATTGGGCTTGGGCCATGATGGCATCATATTTGGCCACATCCCAAAAATCAGCTCCAAAATACCCAGGAGCAGCTTGGAGCCGATAGCGTTGCCACAAGGCAACGCGCTCTGCCACCGAGGTGGCAGGCTTGGGGAAGGCAGGGGCGCCGGCATAGCCTGCCTGCGCAATATCAGCCAACACTTGTTCTTCGGACACATCACGGGGCCAGGTAATCTGACCACAGCCAATTAACCAATTTGCCATTGCACACCTCTCTGTACGCAGATCTATGTGGGTCGCGGAGTACCGAATATACGATGCACTGCACGTTGTCCATCATGCAGGTAATCCCAAGTTGCCTACTGATAATGGGTCACGAGTTTGGCAAAAACCTGATACGTTTTGACCAAACCGTCGATATCGACCCATTCTTCGTCTGAATGCAAACCGGCGCCAATCGGGCCACAACAGACCGCTGGGGTACCTTTGGCGCTATAAAATCGAGCATCAGTCCCAAAATGTTCACGGTAAAAATGTGCCGGCATTCCTACTTCACCCAGCACTTGTGCCAATTGGAGAACTGCGGGGTGGTTGGGGTCAGTATTGAGTGGCTCACCGGAGCCGAGTAGGGTAACCGTGGCATGTTCGGGGAAGCACGACTTAACAGCCGCCAAAATACTTTCGGCGGCTTCTTCGGGGACACGGCGGATGTCGAGGTGCAACGTGACATCTTCCATGATGCGATTCCCGGCTTCACCACCATGAATAATCGTGGGCACCACTGTGGTGACAAAGGCTTCTTCATCGGGGGTGGGGTAGCGTTTTTCGAGGGCAATCAAGCCATCGCGCAAGGTATGGATGGGATTGCGACCATTCCACGGGCGTGAACCGTGCGCCGGCACGCCGTGGATGACCACGTCGATGGGGGCAGCGCCCTTGTGTAAATAACATATATTGAGGTCAGTGGGCTCGGCAGTGATAAAGAAATCACCGGTATATCCGCGGTTGAGCAGCACATTGGTACCGTGCATGCCGCCAATTTCTTCGTCACTGACAAACTGAAAGTTGACATCTGGTGGATTAGGCAATTGTGCCAAATCGTGGGCCAGTTGCAACAACACCGCCGCAGCCCCCTTCATGTCTTGAGTGCCGCGGCCATAGATGCGACCATCACGAATCTCGGGTTCGAATTGTTCACCACGGGCAGGCACGATATCGAGGTGGGCGTTGAGGATGAGCTTGGCGTGCTTGTTACAACGAAGTGAGTAGACGATGGAGGGTTTGTTGTTGGATGTTTCGTAAAACACTTTGCCACGCGGGAGGTCACGCAATTTGGCATCGGCATAATCAATCACTGATTGGAGCAAATCTGGGCGATCCAATGTTGAGGGAATGCGCACCAATTCGCAAGTCATCGTCACCAAGTTATCACGCAGGTTGGTCGTCATCGTAATCCTCCTCTGGATCGGGCACATCATCGTCATCCCGATCGATTCCTTCGACAAATTCAGGGGGAGCTCCATCGGCGCCACTCACCAACAACACGAATTCCCCTTTGATAGCTTTGCGGCCAAGGTGAATGGCGATTTCGCTGAGCGGTGCCCGCACCATCAATTCATAAAATTTGGTCAAATCGTTGGCCAAGGCAGCCGGGCGGTCACCGTACACGACCAAGGCATCGTCAATCAACGCCTTGATGCGGTAGGGACTTTCATAAAAAATCAGCGTATGCGGCGTCGCCACATCTTGGGCAAGCCAGCGCCTGCGCGCAGACGATTTGCGGGGAGGGAAACCGCGGTAGGTAAAGGCGTGCACTGCTAGCCCCGAAATAATCAAGGCAGGAATCAATGCTGCTGGCCCGGGGATGGCAGTAAGCGGCAGCTCGGCAGCAATCACTGCCCGTACCAACAAAAACCCAGGATCGGAGATGGCCGGAGTGCCGGCATCGCTTACCAAGGCTACCGATTTGCCGTCACGAATCATCCCCACAATTCGGTCACACATGCGGCGCTCGTTGTGTTCATGTACGGCAATCAACGGTTTGCGAATGTCGTAGTGTTTGAGCAAAATATGGGTCTTGCGGGTGTCTTCACTAGCGATAACATCGACCGTGCGCAATACCTCGAGGGCCCGCATGGTAATATCGCCTAAATTGCCTATTGGCGTTGCAACAAGGTATAGCATGTGGATATGATACACCAAAACAGCGGATACAGCGTGTGTAATTACGCTGTATCCGCTGTTTGGACGGGTGTTCAGTTATACCAACAGACGGCAACAATGCCATCCGCCGCACACACATCACTGCTGACACCTTAATGCCAGGTTTGCAATTCGATCCCATTGCCTTCGGTGTCGGTCACATAGCACCACGACACTTGGCGCGTACCCGCCGTGGTCGTCACCACATCGCCAGTAATCGTGCCTCCCGCCGCCACAATAGCAGCTTGCACCGTGGGAATATCGTCTACTTGGAAGGCAATATGCCCAAAGCCAGTACGGCGTACCGAGGCAGCGCCTGCTTCAATCAACGGTTCATAACGAAATATCTCGATAGTGGGGCCATCCTCGCCATACCCGGGCAAGCGCACATGCACGCCATTGATGCGGACAGCGCTGACGCCGAGGGCGCCGTCGATAAGTGGGCCAGACAAATCGCGTTCGGGAGCCAGCAACGTACAACCCATTTGGGCACAATAAAACGCCGCCAAGGCTCGCCAATCACGCGCCACAATATTGATATGCCCAAATCGCATCATTGACCTCTTTTTCTTTTTTTGTCCAAAAATGCGCCGCATCAGCTGATACGGCGCATCGTTCACCAACGGTTATTTGGCTTGTAGGCGGGCTAATTCGTCGACCGCAACACTTTCGTCGAGCTTTCGGAATAACGGTGCAGGGTCGCGCAAACTAACCCCTGGCACTAATTCACTCATCTGCCAGCGCGCTGCAATGGCGTATTGGCCGGTCAACACCGGACGTTGGGCGCCATCGGGATCGAGTTCGTATTCGATTTGCGGTTGGGGGGCAATTGCATCGTCATACCCCAGCATCTGGTGGAGTTTTTGACTTGCGTGGGGCATGATGGGTGAAAAGAGACGATTCAATGTGTCAATTACTTTGAGCGCTACAAAAATGACCGTAGCGGCGCGCTCACTATCAACCTTGACGACCTTCCATGGCTCTTGTTCACTCAAATACTGGTTGGCCGTCTGGGCAAGGGCCATCGTTTCTTGCAAGGCGCTACGTAGTTTCACCGCTTCATAGAGTTCTGTGACACACGCAAAGCCTTCCTCAATGGTATTGAGGAGCGTTGTATCTGCTCCTTTCAGTTCATGTGGCGTCGGCACACCGCCAAAGTTGCGTTGGGCGATGGTCAGCACGCGGTTCGCCAGATTGCCCCATGTAGCGACTAATTCGCTGTTGGTGCGTTGCACAAATTCGGTCCAGCTCCAGTTGCTATCACGGCCTTCGGGGGCAGCAGCCGTCAGATAATAGCGCACCAGATCAGGCTCGTAACGCGACATGATGTCGGGCATCCACAAGGCCCAGTTTTGGCTCGTGCTCATCTTTTGGCCTTCGAGATTGAGGAATTCGTTGGCGGGCACGTCGTACGGCAAGGCCCGATCACCATACCCCAGCAACATCGCTGGCCAGATGATGGTGTGGAAAGGAATATTGTCTTTGCCGATAAAGTAGTAGCTGCGCTGGGCACTGGCTGGATCCCACCATTTACGCCAGGCCTCGGGCTGGCCGGTGCGTTTAGCCCATTCGAGTGAAGCCGAATAGTAGCCGATTACCGCATCAAACCATACATATATCCGCTTGTCGGCAAACCCGTCTACATTCCCTGGCACGGGTACGCCCCATTCGAGGTCGCGGGTGATGGCGCGACCGTGCAACCCTTCGCGGAGCCAGTTTTGAGTAAATTGCATGGTATTGGAGCGCCAATAATCACGGTTACTCGAATCGAGCCATGTACGCAGCGCCGGTTCGAGTTTTGCCAAATCAATGAAAAAATGCTCCGTATCACGGAAAATTACCGGCGCGCCATCGAGCGTCGAGCGCGGTGAACCCAACTCCTTGGGGTCGCGCAACTGACCACATTTGTCACATTGGTCACCACGCGCCTTGGCATAATTACAGTTGGGACAGGTGCCTTCGACAAAGCGATCAGGTAGGAAGCGTTGCAACGATTCGCTATAGGAACCGATAGCAATTTCACGGTAGATATAGCCTTTGGTTTGGAGCTTCTCAAAAATATCGGTGGTGGCCGCATAATGGTTGGTGGTGTAGGTCTGAGTAAACAAATCGAAGGTGATACCCATGGCGTGCAATGTTTCGATGAAGCTCTGATGGTAGCGATTGATGATGGTCTGAGGCGTCACGCCTTCTTTTTCGGCGGCTAAGGTGATGGGGGTACCATGACAATCCGACCCCGACACCATCAATACTTGGCGGCCACGCAAGCGTTGGTACCGTGCAAAGATGTCTGCTGGCAGGTAGGCTCCAGCCATGTGACCGACATGAAAAGGGCCGTTGGCATATGGCCATGCGACAGAAACGAGAATATGCTCAGACATTTATTCCTCCAAACTGAATAAAAATAAAAAACCGCAGGTACACATGTACCCGCGGTGCGCTTGGGTGGCAAAGCCACTACCAATTACACGCGGGACAAGGCATCTGCACCATTTGGGTTACCAATTGAATATGCACAACACTAATACCATCTATTGAACTTAACAATCAAAATATACCACGAAAACAACCATTCGTGCAACGACGGCAGCGCGGACATTTCGTTGGTATACTACATTATTATCTATTTACGCTAAGGGGGCCATGTGCAGCAGGTCAAACCATGGAATCATCGCACCGTCTATGTATTGATTTATTCTATTTTTGTCTTCTTTGGGATTACGATGGGCGCCAATGGGGTGCTCTGGGCCGAAATTCTGCCTGCCTTACATATGGGCGAGGCCATGTTTGGCTCACTCACACTCATTTCACCTTTTATATCGATATTTATCTTATTGTTTGCCGGTCAATTCGTCGAGCGCGTCGGCAAACACCATAGCATGACGTTTGGATTGATCATGCTGGTTGTCGCTTCACTCGGCCTTTCATATGCCCGCACACCCTTACATTTTGGTTTCGTTCAAGCGTTGTATGGTATCGGCTATGGTACGGTTGAATTATCCGTCAACAGCGTCACCTTGGACTGGGAACGTGAACGCAACACCACTGTGATGAACAAAGTCCATGCGGCGTTTTGTATCGGTGCCGTATTTAGTTCATTGATTACCGGGCAATTCCTAGGTATGGGGTTAACATACCAGATGATTTTGCAGATTATCGTAGCCATCGGGGCAGTCATCGTTATCATTAACCAATTCGTGCCTTACCCACCCAGCCATATCGAAGAAGGCGTAGCCGGGGCGGGAGCCGCCATCCGGTTGCTCATCCACAATCCGATTGTGCTTACTTTGGGAATGATAGGCTTTTTTACCGCTTTTGGAGAAGGATTAGCGCTCAATTGGTCCGTGTTGCACCTACGTGATTTAGGGGCCACCGCGTTTATTGGTGGAGCGGGCTTTGCAGTTTTCAATACGGTGATGTTTATCGGGCGGATAACGAACAACGCCGTGGTAACACGCTTTGGCGTCGTGCAGTCAGTCGTTTTTTCGGCGATCGCCATTACCGTCGCCGGCGTCGTAATCGCTTTTACCAGTAATTTGTGGTTTGCAGTGATTGCCTTGGGAATCCTGGGGTTCGGTGTCGCGGGACCAATCCCCACCACATTGACCGCCGGCGCGCAATTGGTTCCCGGGCAAAACAGTGCCTTGTCGGGGGCCTTGATGTCAATGTGCTATGTCTCGTTTATGGTAGGACCACCGTTGATTGGGATTATTGCCGAAAAAACAACGCTACATCAAGCACTGTACGCAACAATTGTTGTAGGGGTTTGTTTGTTTTTGTTTGCACGCCGTCTGGCATCTATTACGCAACACTAAGCAGTCCAAACCAACCCGTAACTATTTATTCGAGCCGCTCATGATATTCACGAAACGCATGCGCTAAACCCATTAATTGGGAGCAACCATGACAAATACACATCTACGCCGTCTTGGATATCACGTACTGTGGTTTTTTTTGGTGTGGGTGATGGTTGTATGTGGGACATCTTCACCAAGTTCAACACAGACTCCTGCACCCGTGCCTTCAACATCAACCCTAGTCACCACTACCGTAACTCCAGTTGCGACCAAAATTGCAATGGTTCAAACACCAACATTGGCTCCGTTCTCCGCTATCCAACGTGAGAAAATGTTTGATGAACTTTGGAATACTGTAAATGATCATTATGTCTATCGCGATTTCCGTGGAGTTGATTGGGTGGCAATCCATACGAAATATCGCGAACGCGTATTGAATGCACCTGACACTGCACATTTTTATGCGATTCTCAAAGAAGCCATTGATCTCCTGAACGACGATCATAGTCGTTTTGATGACCCCCAAGATGCATCATTAAATGATGCGCTGTATAGTGGCGAAGCCGGATATGCGGGCATTGGCATAATGATTCGCGAACTCGATACAGGGCTGCTAATCACCAGAGTTGCGCATAATGGCCCAGCAGAGCACGCAGGGTTGCGTACCTATGATGTCATCACCGCCATAGGTTCTACGTTGGTTACGACTACCTATGCCCTAGGTGAAGATGGCTATAGCAACTTACTCCGTGGAGAAATTGGCAGCAACGTCTCGCTCACAATCCGCCGTGGAAACGATGCACCATACCAACGCACAATCACACGCAATGCGATCGCTGGGGATGCGTTCCCCGAAGCAGTGGCAAGTATGCTTACGGACGGGACCGTTTTACTCACCATTGATTCTTTTGATCGAGATGGCTTAGCCGAAATCGTCAAACATGCCCTCCGTGAAGCGTATACCCAAACCCAACCGACTGGACTAATCATCGACATCCGCAAAAACGGAGGTGGAAGTATCGAAGCAATGCTTGATGTACTTGGACTCTTCCATGATGGGGGAACAATTGGTGAGCAAGTTGACCACAACAACACCTATCCACTCTTGGTCCCCAAGAATAAATGTTTGCCACCTTTCGACCATTTACCCATTGCAGTACTGACGAGTCACGACACCGCAAGTGCTGCAGAAATGTTTACGGCTGGGCTCCGCCACCTACGTGCTATTACCGTCGTGGGTGAGACAACCGCCGGTAATAGTGAAAATCTCTACCCATATGACTTTGATGATGGCTCGGTGCTATGGCTTGCCGAGCTCCTCTACCGTCAACCCAATGGCGCTTATATCGATAACATAGGTGTCATTCCTGACATCCGCATAACAGATGCCTGGGATGATCTAAATCCTGCAAACGACATGTTTATCATTACAGCGCAACGAGCACTTGACAAATAGAATAGTCTTCAGTCTTACTCATTTCGTCGTTCATTTGGTTAAACCATTTAAATCACCACAATCAATCCGACATTTTTGACGGAGCAGAAATTGGCAGTTGTTTTCTTTTGACATACACAATGCGAACAAACCAAAAATAACGCCGCAGTCGTTATGACTGCGGCATGTGACATCGAATCGATTTAGGGGCGTCGAGTATGCCAATTGGTTGCACCTTGATAGGTATCGGCAACTCGTAATAATTCTGATTCGGCAAACGCTTGACCGATTAGTTGCAATCCTATGGGTAAGCCATTGTCAAACCCACATGGCACAGAAATGCCAGGCAAACCTGCGAGACTGACTGGCAGGGTACATACGTCTTGAAGATACATCGCCACCGGATCAGCACTGTTTTCACCGAATTTGAACGCCACATTGGGTGATGTTGGGGCGGCAATGACATCGACGTCTGCGAATGCATGGGTAAAATCTTGGCGAATCAAGGTTCGTACTTGTTGGGCGCGTTTGTAGAATGCGTCATAGTAGCCAGCAGACAATACATAGGTACCAAGCATGATGCGTCGGCGAACTTCTGGGCCAAACAAATCACCCCGGGTTTGATCAAGCGCATCACGATAGCTATCGCCATCACTGCGTGGGCCATACCGAACGCCATCAAAACGCGCTAAATTGGATGATGCTTCAGCCGTCGCGACGATGTAGTAAACGGGCAATGCATGGGGGCTGTTGGGTAACGAAATGTCTTTGATTATCGCGCCGAGATCTTGCAAGACGCGAATTGACTCGCGTACAGCTTGTTCGGTGCCTTTTTGCATCCCTTCAACGAACAATTCGCGAGGGATCCCTACGCGGAGCCCTTTGAGTGAACCACCTAGCCCCGCCACATAATCCGGTACCAGAGTCGGTGCAGACGTTGCATCATATCCATCATGACCCGCAATCGCGTTCAGCATCATGGCACAATCTCGAGCCGTCCATGCCATAGGTCCAATTTGGTCGAGGGAAGAAGCAAAAGCAATCAATCCATAGCGAGAAACGCGACCATAGGTCGGTTTGAGCCCAGTAATACCGCACAACGAAGCAGGTTGGCGAATGCTTCCGCCGGTGTCGGTACCCAAAGTACCAGCTGCCAAACCAGCAGCCACTGCAGCAGCAGAGCCGCCACTAGAACCGCCGGGCACATAATCAGAATTCCACGGATTACGGGTCAACTGATACGCACTGTTTTCGGTTGAGGAACCCATGGCAATTTCATCACAATTGAGCTTTCCCAGTAACACCGCCCCTTGGGATTTGAGGCGTGCGACAGCAGTGGCATCATATGGCGGCCGGTAGTTTTCAAGCACTTTAGAGCCGCTGGTAGTAGGCAATCCAGTGGTCGACAACACATCTTTGATTCCTAAAGGAATACCAAGCATGCCACCACGCTCACCGGCACGGATTCGTGCATCTGCAGCGATGGCTTGTTGGCGAGCACCATCAGTGTCAACATATAAATATGCACCAACGGTTACGTCATTGCTGGTAATACGGGCTAACATTGCGTCGGTGATTTGCGCCGCAGAGATATCGCCAGCATCTAGGTGGGTACGCATTTCGGAAATTGTGAGGTTATGGAGTTCGTTTGGTTTCATCGTCTTCAATATCCCTTATTACGGCCTGTTACCACATCGACAAAGGTACGTATACAAATCTTGATGTCAAAAAGTAACGACCAATTCTCTACATAGTATAAATCGTATCGCGTACGATCTTCAATACTGGTGTCCCCGCGCAACCCGTTTGCTTGTGCCCACCCGGTGATGCCTGCTTTTTGCTTATGGCGACGCATATAATAGGGGATTTCTTGGCTGAATCGCTCTACCCACACTGCCTGTTCTGGACGTGGACCAACGACACTCATTTCGCCACGAATGACATTTATAAAGTTCGGTAACTCGTCTAGCGACGTCTTGCGCAAAACACTACCAACCCGCGTCCGGCGCGGATCATCTTTGGTGGTCCAATTGGCAATTTGGGCAGCATCGGTGCGCATTGTGCGGAACTTAATGGTGGGAAATGGCACGCCATCCATACCTACTCTTGATTGCACAAAAAAGACTGGACCGGCCGATTCGAGTTTTATCAAAAGCGCGATGAGCATCATTAATGGCGAAACCACTAGCAATACAATCGCAGTAAAGATCATATCAAATGCCCGCTTCAATGCTTGATTCAAGGGATTGGCTAGCGCACCATTGCGGACATTGAGTAATGGTAATCCCGTAATATCGTTATCAGAAACAACATTATTAGTAATCAACGTAAATGCATCTGGGTAGAGTTTGACTTCGACATGGGCATCTTCGGCACGCATGACGATATCAAATAATTCTGTTGACGCTCGCCCAGACAAGGCAACAATAACCAAATCGATATCATGGTTCCTGATAGTTTCACCCATGTTTTCAAAAGTGCACAGCACTGTTGCATCATAGACCGTTGCACCGACACTAATTGCATCTGACGCAAACCCAACCACACGATAGCCCAAACTCAAATCACGCATCAACGATCGATAAACGAGTTGGCCTGGTTCGAGTGCTCCAATAATCAATACACGACGGACATCAATATTCCGTCGGCGAACCTTCGCGAGATTTGTTCGATAAATCAACCGCAATACCACCGACATGAAGAGGATGACAGACAAACCACCGAACAACATGGATGTGTTAATTGGGATATTTATCAAACCAAATTGTGGAACAACAAGATTGAGTAGATACACAATTCCAACACCTGTGGTCACTGTTGCCATCGTTTTGAAGCTCTCATCAATACGAGACATCCCACGGGGAAGGCGATACATTCCGGAAGCTTCGTAGGTCACAAAAAACACTGCGTTAACGAGAATTACAAAAAACCACACCGCCGATGACGGCGTGTTATCAAATTGTGCTTGGCCTTCAATATTGAGTGGGCGGATAAACCAGTAAATGACCAACAATGCACTATTGATTGCAATAACATCTGCCGTCACTGCTGCCAAAATTACAATTATTCGATTGCGCCATAATCGCCATAACATATGTTTATTCGCCTCGTCGCGCAGGTCGTGGCGGTCGGAAGTAATTACGCGCAAGACTCGTCTGCTCCTTTAACGTAATCCCTGTTTCGATAAGCCAACATACTGCCTTCGGTGTGGTAACTGCATAATAACGACGGAAGAAAATCCGCATTGCGTGATAAAAATGATGGATCGTCTCAACTGGTTGTTGACGACTCGATGCGCGTTTGACATGATGCACAATCGCATCAGCAACGTAGACTATCTGCCAGCCATATTGTCTGAAGCGGTAGCACCAGTCGAGGTCCTCGCCATACATAAAGTAGGTTTCATCGAGCAACCCCACCTCACGCAACACGGGGGTAGGCATTAACATACATGCCCCAACCAAGGCATCGACGGCAATCGTTTCTTTGGGGTCGACAAACGTCATGTTGTAGCGACCAAACCGCGGATTGCGCGGAAATAATCGTGATAACCCGGTCATTCGCCATAACGACACTTCAGGTGTGGGAAATGATCGCCGGCATGCTAAATCCAGAGATCCATCAGGTAATAACAACCGTGGGCCAACCATTCCAACGGTTGGATTTGCACGCAAGTAATCAACTAATGTGTCAAAGGAACCAACAGTTGCCAATGTATCTGGGTTTAGAATCATCACATACTCAGGTGTGTCATTAGACGCTAAAATGCGCTGTAACGCTAAATTATTGGCATAGGCGAATCCGCCATTATGGATGCTTTGTATTCGATGCACAGATGGGAAATCATCACGTACCATCGTCATTGAATCGTCACTTGAGCCATTATCAATCACCCAGATGTCACAAGTCCCCGCTGCAAATCCCAATGGGATTGATGCGAGACATGCACGTAACAATTCACGGGTATTGTAATTGACAATGACAATAGCGATCCGTAGCATTTACCAACTCCTACGTATTTATACGTGTATATTACCATCACTATCATAGGTCGTAAAGCACAACCACCTGAAATAAATAGGGAAGTATTAATAAAGCAGACTCAACCTATGGAACTACCATTACAAACACCTAAATCATTATGGTATGCTAACCCTATGTGAATTGATAATTAATTTGATGCGAAAGAGAGCCAAAATGCGCCAACTAATTTCAACCGGGACACCATGGGAAGCCATGGCTGGCTATTCGCGGGCGGTGCGCATTGGTGCTTGGGTTGCGGTTTCTGGAACAACTGCCTCAAATGCTGATGGCCACGTACAACATTCTGGTGATGCTGGCGCACAGGCAACCTATATCATCCGCAAAATCGAAGCCGCCCTCAACAGTGCCGGGGCACAATTGAGTGATGTTATACGTACGCGTATTTTTGTCGCAAATATTGAAGATTGGGAATCAGTCGCACGTGCACACGGGGTGATTTTTGGGGATATTCGCCCCGCAAATACCCTCGTCCGAGCCCAAATGATCGACCCCCGTATGCTGGTAGAGATCGAAGCCGATGCAATTATTTCCACCGAAGAATAACAAATGAGCGATATTCCTGATTTAGCCCTTCGTCACGAAGCCCTCACCCCACGCATCGCTACTGCCAAGCCACCACTTCTTGTATTGCTCCATGGTTATGGCAGCAATGAAGAAGATTTGCTGCAAATTGCACCGTATTTGCCCGACCAATTCCAAGTAGTAAGCTTGCGTGCACCATTCATGCTGATGCCGGGCTCAAATGCATGGTTTGCCATCGAACACACCAACGATGGACTGATTTGCGACGTTACCCAAGCGCAACTATCCTTGGTGGTGCTCAATGAAAGTATCGACCAAGCCATCTGCATTTATGGCACTGACCCCCACCAAACCTTCGTCGCTGGGTTTAGCCAAGGTGGGGCAATGGCAGGTTTGGTCGCGATGAGCCGTAACGATGTACGCGGCACCGTAATAATGAGCGGCATCAACCCATTCAAAGTGACTCCAAACTTGCCTACTACGCCATGTAATAGTGACATCCTGATCGTGCATGGTACAATCGACGAAGTCGTATCACTCATGGACGGCCAGGCCAGCCGTGATAGCTTGCTAGAGCTCGGTTTCGCTGTCAAGTACATCGAATTCCCGATAGGTCATACCATCGATTTACGGGTAATTGGGGCACTCACTCGATTTTTGACCCAGAGATTGAAATGAACAGCAATTCACGACAATTCCTAGAATCATTTATTGCCATCGAAACATTTTTGGGTGATTGCAGTGGGTTACCGCACGGAGTTCCATTCACTCAGCATGTCGATACATTGCGGCAATCCAATTACGCAGTCCGCATCTTTGCCGAAGACCTCAAAGCCTTTGCGCGTCTTCGTAACGTGATTGTCCATGAGCGTGGCGGTGGACAGGTCCTCGCTGAGCCGAACCAATGGGCGGTAGAGCGCATCAGTCACATTTGCGGTATCCTTTTGAAACCAGCCCTCGTGAACCAATTTATGCATACACCGGTACAAACGATTGATGCTGACGAAACGTTGGCTGTAGCCACCCAAATGATGTACAAACAGCATTATTCGCAGTTGCCAGTCTATGAAAATGGCCAATATCATGGTATTTTGACCGTGCGCAATTTCACCTATTGGATAGGCGCACAGCAGCATCCCAGCCTTCGGCTCGACAAGGTGACAGTGCGCACGGTGATTGCATTTGCGGACCAACGTGATACCGCATTATTTGTCAATCCACAGACGCAGTTGGTCGACGTGGTGGGTTACTTTGCCATCCATGATCGACGAAGCACCTATCTAGACGCCGTATTGATTACTCAAGATGGTACCCCCACCAAACCGCTGCTTGGATTAATTGCCCTGGCGGATATGCCTGCTATCAACGAGCAGCTCCAATTATATGCATAACTGCAAAAGGAAATGACGATGAATCAAGCAATTTTCAACCCAAAAATTGCATTATTTATATGGGTAGCATTCGGAGCTTTATCTGCGGCAGTGATCTATCGCAAAAGCCATCCCCTGTGGTTTGGTATTTTGATGGGCATATTGCTCGGACCAATGTCGACAGTCATCGCAATTTTCATTCCCATCAAGTCGCCACGCAACAATTAATTACGGCGGTGCCGTATTATGGTATTGGTAGCAATATCGCGTTCCTGTTGTGAAGGAAAAATATATGAATGCCACCGTTATCGCCCGCATGGATGGCGTCCGGAGCAGTGTTGAAGTCCTCGAATATCCAACCGTAAGTATATCGCGCCGCCCAGATTTGGCTGCTATCGCGTTTTATGCTCAACAAATGGGACTGCGCTTACGGCAAATACGCATAACCCTCAATGACGGCAGTGCAATCATCGAACCCGGAATGTTGCAGTTTAGTCGGGGGAATATCACCACCAATACCAGCGCCGGCGGCGCATGGGGATTGATAAAACGTGTGATTGAGCGCCGTTTTAACAATGAATCGGTTTTTCGCACCACATTCCACGGTACCGGTGAAATTTACACCGAACCATCGTTCGACCACTATCTACTGACTCGCATCCTACCAGATGAGGAAGCAATTGTTGACGATGGACGCTATCTTGCAAGTGAACAAGGTGTCGAAACCAGTCTCGCGTTCAAAAAAAATCTTTCAAGTTTGATTTTTAGCAAGGACGAAGTCGTTCGCACCCGCATTAACGGGAATGGTTGGTGTGTCGTGCAAAGCCCCATCCCCGCAAGTGACGTTTTGCGCGTCGATCTCAACAACGAAGAGTTGCGCGTCGACGGTGACATTGTGCTGTTGCGCAAAGGGGTGATGAGCCAGCAGGTTAGCAACGCGACAAATTCCGTGGTCGGTTTGGCTACTTCCGGTGAAGGTCTTGTGCAAGTATTCCGTGGCACTGGACAAGTGTGGTTAGCTCCCGCAGAACATGGCTATAGTCAATTAATTGATTTACTCCAAGCTGCGTCGAACCCTGCACACACAAAACCGACCTTCCCCAATCGAAAAAAATCGTTACTGGAGGAAATGATTAAATGACCACGCCGAATGATCCCCGGCGTATCGTCGCTAGTGGGTACGACAAAATCGCCTTGCGCTTCCAGGAATGGGGAGCAAATCTCCGCTTAGAAGAACGTGATCGTTACATCCAAGTATTGCTTGATCATGCCACACGGGGTATGCCATTACTCGATTTGGGGTGTGGCAACGGATTACCGTTTACCAAGCAATTGGCAGAACGCTATCGTGTCACTGCCGTCGATATTTCGCTCGTCCAAGCCAAACTAGCCGCCCGCAACGTACCGCGCGCCCAAGTCATTTGCGCCGATATGAGCAAAATGCATTTCCCACCCGAATCATTTGATGCAATCAGTGCATTTTATTCGTTGATTCATCTCCCGCGCGAGGAACTTGGCGCGTTTTTGAGCCGTATGACGCGCTGGTTGCGTCCCAATGGATTATTTGTAGGCTGTTTTATTGCCCACGACATGCCTGGTGATATCGACGATTGGTTGGGCGCACCGATGTATTGGAGTGGCTACGACAGCCAACGTAACCGTGAGCTTATCAGAACAGCGGGTTTGACGATACATTCGGCCGTCGAAGAGCATGCCGACGAAGATGGTCAGGATGTGGTTTTTTTGTGGGTTATTGCCGAACGCACACTCGTCCAACCCAATCGGAATACGTGAATAACGATTCCGTTCGTCATACACTTTGAAATTGTAATGGCAAGGCGACTCTTCACTCACTTCAAGAGGATTTTATGTTTGAAGCAATTGACCATATCGGCCTGGCCGTCAACGACATCGCCGAAGCGGTGGCACTCTACCAAACGCAATTTGGCGTCCAGGAATGGGAAATCATCGAGCTCCCCGAGCGCCACATGCGGGTCGCCATCACCACTATCGGCACCAGCATGGTGGAACTCATCGCCCCCACTGCACACGAGGCAGCCTTTGCGAAATACTTGGCTGAAAAAGGCCCCGGCATGCACCATATCGCCTATCGCGTCGCCGACATCACCGCCGCCCTGGCTACCCTGAAATCGCAAGGGCTACGCCTTGTGGACGACGTACCCCGCCCAGGATTACACGGCACATTGGTGGCCTTTGTACATCCCAAAGCGACGATGGGGACATTGATCGAATTGGTGCAACAAGTATGAGTGCGGTACGCATCGGCATCATTGGCTGTGGTCCGATTGCCCAAGCGGCGCATTTACCGGCGACGGTCAAAGCACACAACGCCCAGCTTTATGCCATTGCCGATCGCTCTGCCCGCCTCCGTACGTATGCGGCCGCCGTCTATGAGCCGCACGCAGTCTATGCTGAGGCCAGCGAATTACTCGCCGACCCCCAGGTAGAGGCGGTGATTATCGCAGTGGCCGACCAATTCCACATCCCACTCACGATCCAAGCCCTCGCCGCAGGCAAGCATGTGTTGGTTGAAAAACCGCTGGGCGTCGATGTGAATAGTTGCCAGCAGCTGCTGGCGATAAGCCAAACGAGCGACCGCGTCGTACAGGTAGGCAACAACAAACGCTTCGACCCCGGAATTGCCTTTGCACATGACATGACCTCACAGATCGGTGAACGCATCGCATATCGTGGCTGGTATTGCGATTCACTCTATCGCTATACGGTAACTGATAATCTACAGCCCACCATCATCCGAGATTCTGATGCGTTGCGCCCAACCGGCAACCCCAAAGGCGAACGGCGGCGTTATTTGTTGCTCACGCATGGCAGTCATTTGGTCGACACGGCACGCTACATCTGCGGCCCGATAACCCAAGTGCAAACACGACTGTTACAGCGGGCTGATAGCTGGTGTTGGTTTAGTGCGGTGACCTTTGCAGATGGAAGTTTGGGACATCTCGATTTGACGGTAACGATTCGCGGCGATCATCACGAAGGATTCCATTTATACGCGAGCTCAGGCAGTATAATGGCAAAAACGTACTTACCTTGGTTTCATAAAAGTAGCGATGTCGAAGTTTTTACCAGCATTGACCAACAATATCACCGTCCCCTCGGAGCCGACGGGCATTCGTACAAGCTCCAAATCGAAGGGTTTGCCGACACCATCCGTGGGCGAACTCCGCAACGTGGTAGTAGCGTCCGAGATGGATTAGCCGCCATCCAAGTGTTGACTGCCATGACGGCTTCCGCAGAAACAGACGGAGCAAATGTGACGGTCGCAGATATCACGGGGGCACCATGACGTTTACCATGGGGTGTTCTGTTTGGTCACACAAAGATTGGGTCGGTAATTTTTTTCCAAATGGAAGCAAACCGAGTGATTTTTTGCGACTCTATAGCCAGCGCTTTCAAAACGTCGAAGGAAATACAACATTCTATGCACTCCCTTCAGCCGAAACAGTCCAAAAATGGCGTGATGAAACCCCAGAATCATTCACATTTTGCTTGAAAATACCACAACAAATCAGCCATGTTGGTGCCCTCGCAGACAACATTAATGCCACTCATGAATTCCTCAAACGAGTAGCACCACTTGCTTCGCGGCTGGGGCCGTTTTTTTTGCAGTTACCACCACATTTTGCGCTACGACATGCCGACCAACTTGCCAAATGGTTGGCCGCCTGGCCACAGGAATACCGCATTAGTGTAGAAGTGCGTCATCGCGATTGGTACAAACCCGCTCACGAACAACGCTTGATTGCCCTGCTTGAACGCCACAATGCAGGACATTGCATGATGGATGTCCGTCCACTTGATTTAGGGTTCTTACCAGGGGCTGACGTCGATTTGGACAACGCACGTGACCACAAGCCGCAGCTGCCCCTCCGGCCATTTGTGACCAGTAAATTGGCGTTGGTTCGCTACATCAGCCACCCTAATACCATAAAGAATCAGGCGTTGTGGGATGAATGGTACAACCGCATTCGTGAGTGGTTGCACAATGGGGTGGACGTGCATTTTTTTATGCATTGTCCAGTCGAAACTACCTCGCCCGAAAACGCCCGGATATTTTACCGACAGTTATGTCAACATACTACATTGCCCATATTACCGTGGGATCGATTGGCAGTACCGGAGCAAGTGAGTTTGTTTTAGGGGGGCGTGCGTCTGGGAAATATGTACCGTTGAAAAATCAACATTGGACCGTGGGCCGCGTTGAGCAAGCGAAAAAAGTAACATATTCATGAAGCGGGATACGTTTTTTACAAAAAGAGACAACACACAAAAGCGAAGCTTGCTACAATAGAGGGAGGAGAAAAAGGATTTACTGTGGACTATCTTGCAAACTTAAATGAAGATCAATATGCGGCAGTTGTGGCACCAATCGGACCAGTGCTAGTCAAAGCAGGTGCGGGCAGCGGCAAAACACGGGTATTGACGTTGCGCATCGCGCATCTCGTGAATCACCACAAAGTGGATGTCGGGCATATTTTGGCGTTGACATTTACCAACAAAGCAGCCAAAGAGATGCGCCAACGGCTCAAACCAATTCTCGGGAGCAAAATCCAACGTTTGACAACGGGGACATTCCATGCCATTTGTGTCAAAATTTTGCGCCAGCACATCGAAGGCAAATTAGGGCATTACACCCGTAATTTCAGCATTTACAGTGGTGATGAACAAGAGCAACTTGCCCAGCAAAGTATAGATGCAGCACCAGAAGTATCACCGGAAGCAACAGACGTCAATGATTTATTACGGCGGATTTCGCGGGCAAAAAGTCGCTTACAAACCCCCAAAATGTTGCTCGCGACAGCCGAAAACAGCAATGACAGCTGGATCGCCTTACGTTATCGTCACTATCAAGGCTTGTTGTCAGAATCAAACGCCGTTGACTTTGATGATTTGATACAACTAGCCTATCGGTTGCTGAGTGAACACGAAGACGTGCTGGATGCGGTTCAAAAACAATGGCGTCATGTACTAGTCGATGAATACCAGGACACTGACCCGAGCCAATTTAGCTTGGTGCGCTTGCTGAGTGAGCCGGTCGGGGCACGGCCGCGTTCGTTGTTTGCCGTAGGCGATGCGATGCAGTCAATTTATGGATTCCGAAATGCTGATCACACAATTATTACGCGCTTCCAAGAGACATTTACCCAGGCAACGGTGATTGAACTCAAAACGAATTACCGTAGCCGCCAACCAATCCTCGATGCAGCATATGCAGTGATTCGGCATAGTAAATCAGTACCACCAATGCAACTAAATGCGAATAATCAGGCTCGTCAAATCGATAAAAGCGTGATATTTTAGCAATATCAGCACGCCAAAGAAGAAGCCCAAAAGATTGCCCACGAGATTGCGAGTATGACGAATAGCGCTGAGAACGTCGGTGCATTTGGTGATGTCAAACGTGAAGGCAGGCGCCCACGTGAAATTGCAATTTTGTACCGCTCGAAGTTTATGAGCCGTGCGTTTGAAGAAGCCTTGCGTTTGTTGCGCATCCCGTACAAACTCAAAGGTCAATTAGGATTTTATGACCGGGCAGTGGTACGCGACTTACTGGCATTTGTGCGTTTGGCCGTCAATTCGCGGGATAATATGGCGTTGACGCGCATCGCCGACATCCCCAAACGAGGCTTGAGTGCCAAGCCACTCAAGGTTTTTAGTGTGGAAGCGGCGCGGCGGAATTTGGCTATTGCCGATGTACTGGGCGACATCATGATTTTGGCACAACTCGACGAAAAAGCGCGCAGCGGCGCGCGCCAACTCTATCAGCTGCTCGGGCGGTTGCGACAGCGCATCAAGAACAATATTGGGCCACGTGATTTACTAGAAGATATTTTGGTGCAAACCCAATACATGGCCTATCTAGAAGGTCTGCAGAGCAAAGATGCCGAAAAATTAAGTGATGCCAAAGAACACATCAATGAATTGATGCTCGTCGCAGACGATTACGATAGCGCTGAAGAATTTTTGCAGTTTATCGCAATAATGACCAGCAGCGATGATGGAGACGACGAGCGGGATCAATTACAACTCCTCACAATCCATGCCGCCAAAGGTCTTGAGTGGCCATTGGTGTTTGTGGTAGGCCTGGAGGAAGGGGTATTGCCGCACGAACGGAGCATGTCGACGAATGAAGGAATCGAAGAAGAGCGTCGGTTGTGCTATGTCGCGGTGACGCGGGCGGCCGAGCGTTTGTATTTATCGTGGTGCGCGGAACGGAGTGGCAGCAGTAGCAGCCGTACTCCCAAAAAGAACGTCAAAGGCGCATCGGCACAGACCAAACGTTCACGATTTTATGATGACATCGAAGCCTACGGCCAAGAGCTCGCTGCTCGGCGAAATACCCAACAATAGGAGTCCCGATGACGAATCATAAAAAATCTGGTGGCCAGGTGCAACAAATACGCTCGCTAATTCTCAAGTGGCTGATCACTTCGTTAGCAATATTTGCAGCGATTTATCTCGTGCCGGGGATTCACTTTAGTGGGCCAGGGTGGCAGCTGGGGGTCATCGCAGCGATTTTTAGCGTCGTTAATCTTTTGTTACGCCCAGTATTGTTGTTGATAACATGCCCGATGATAGTATTGACTCTTGGATTATTTAGCGTGGCCATCAATGCCCTAATGCTGATTATTACGGCAAATGTTGCAGTTTATTTAGGAATCGCATATTCGATTGATTCGTTTACGACGGCGTTTATTGGAGCGTTGGTCATTTCTTTCACATCTTTAGTCCTAAACATGTTGGCCGGCGAGGGGGGCGTGCAAGTCAACGTTCATCGCGAATAGCGCCGCACATGCTGCGGCGTTATTCATCGACAAATCTCAATCACTGCCTGGGTAAGTTGCGCTTCATTGGGGACGCCGTTGAAACGCGTGGTTACGCTACCAGCACGGTCAATAACCACAACGACAGGGTGGGCTTTGACGCCGTATTGTTGGGCAAGTTGTAATCCATCAGGAGTGGCATAATTGGCGCGTACAACAGTCAGACAACCAGTAAATTGTTGGTCCAGCCTATCAACGATAGGCATTGTTTGGGTTCAGGGGATTCAGCCGTTGGTATAAACAAATAGTACGGCGGGTCCATCCAACACGTTGGTTGGGGCAACACCACAGCCCATCAAGAGACTTGTGGCAACTAATCCAAATACGGTACGTCGTTGCATGATGACACCTTTGGCGAAAAAACACTGCGCACAACCAAATAGTTGTGCGCAGTGTGCCATAGAATATGCCATTATGCAACATCTACTTTTGTTGTAAAACCTTCCACACCGTCTCATCGCGCAACGGCAAGTCAAGCACGCGTGCGCCGCTAGCGGCGCGAACGGCGTTGGCTACAGCGGCAGCACCGGCGGTGATGGGGGGTTCACCGATACCACGGGCACCAAAGGGACCGAAGGGGGCTTTGTTATGGACCATGACCACTTCGATATCGGGCAAGGCTTCGCCGCCGGGGAGGCTGTAGTCCATGAAGCTGGCGGTCAATAACTGACCGTAATCGTCATAGACCATCGCTTCGTGCAAGGCCCAACCGAGCCCTTGGGCCACACCACCATGGATTTGGCCTTCGACCAGCAACGGATTGAGGGCAAAGCCAACATCTTGGATGGCGAGGTACTTGAGGGGGGTCACATGGCCGGTATCGGGATCGACATGGACTTTGACGAGGTGGGTAACAAAACCAGGCGCATTCTCGGAGATGGCGGTGGTGCCTTCTCCCATGATAGGGCCACTACCGCCGGCTTTGTTTTCGGCCAATTCGGCAATCGCGCCGATTTCCATGGCTTTGTCGGGGAACCCTTTGACGCTCACCACACCGTCGCGCAATTCGAGGTCAGCGGGGTTTGCTTCAAATTGTTCGGCAGCCACATCGATGAGCTTTTGGCGCACGACACGGGCTGCCGCGGCTACGGCACCCGACACACTATAGGTGGTTTGGCTACCACCACTGGGGCCGGCCCGGGGACCGGTGCGGGTATCGCCTTGGATGAGTTGGATGCGGTCGGGCGAGATGTCGAGGATTTCGGCGGCGACAAGCACCAACGAACTATTGACGCCCGAGATATCGACTGAGCCGACGTGGATGCGCACTGCGCCATCGCTGTCGACGGCACAAACCGAAGCGGCCGGCGACATACCACACAACCAACCGCCAGCAGCCATACCCCAGGCCGTGTTGGGCTCTTGGGTACGGTTTTGCCACCACGGGTGGTTCTGCAGGGTTTCGAGGCATTGGCGCATGCCGATACTGGGCCACGGGTCCCCGTTACCCATCAAATCACCGGTTTCGACACAGTTTTGCAGGCGCAATTCAAGGGGATCGCGACCGAGGGCGCGGGCCAGCTCGTCCATGCTTGATTCAATGGCAAAGGTGGCCGAAGGGGCACCGGGGGCACGGTACGCTCCTCCTTGGAGTTTGTGGGTCAATACTTCGCGACAGAGTATTCGCACGTTGTCGCATTTGTAATAGCCGCCAATCAAAATCCCGACGATGCCACCAATGGTGAATGGGAAGACACCGTTGTCGATGGTGGCGACGGCATCGATGGCTGCGATGCGACCATCGTTGTAGGCTGCCACGGTTAAATCAATTTCCATGGCAGGTGAGGGAGTGGTGGTCAAAAAATCTTCGCTACGCGTCAACACAATTTTGACTGGATGGCGCACTGTCCACGCTACTGCAGCGGCCAAGGGGTCGAGTGTCCCGTATTTGGCACCAAATGCGCCACCTATCACCATCGGGATAACCCGCACTTTGGATTTGGGAATACCGATGAGTCGGGCGACTTCATCGCGCACACCAAATTGGCCTTGGGTGCTGGTATAAATGGTAATTTCACCACGAAACGGATGGGGCTCTGCCACCACCGCATGAGGCTCGATGTAGCCTTGGTGGACCATGGGGGTAGTGTAGTGGTGTTTGAGCACGATGTCGGCACCAGCAATGGCTTTGTCGACATTACCACGACCAAACTTGGTTTC
The DNA here is from genome assembly GCA_943328915.2 of Singulisphaera sp. GP187. Classification (GTDB taxonomy): domain Bacteria; phylum Chloroflexota; class Chloroflexia; order Chloroflexales; family Roseiflexaceae; genus UBA965. Next base: position 52,466 of record CALQBW020000004.1, read on the forward strand.
TTCGTGGATGTTGGACGGGGCACGATGACTCGTGTCACTGCCTTTGTCGACGGCGGCGTGGGCTGCAGTCAAGTCGAGACCGTCTTTGGGCAGACCGTTAGGCCAAATCAGGGCTGCATTGGGGGCAATCGCATCAGCCATATTGCTCAATACGGGAAGGGGTTCGTAGTCTACGATTACTGCGTCGGCGCCATCTTTGGCAGCAGCTTCTGTTTCGGCGACGACCACCACGACGGGGTGACCGCGAAACAAAACTTTGTCGTGAGCCAATACCGCACTTGAACGCGAATTCACTACACGGTCACGAGTGGGCAAATCGGCGGCAATCAATACAGCCACCACGCCGGGGACAGCCATGGCGGCTGTGCGGTCAATGGATTTGATGTTTGCATGAGCATATGGGCTCAATACCGGGCGGGCATGCAACATGCCAGGCAAATTTAGGTCACCGGTGTATTGGGCTGTGCCAGTAATTTTTTCAGAGCCATCAATAATTTTGTGGCGTTTACCAAGGGTACGATATTCAGAACTCGTTGTCATGGTTGGCTTTTTCCTCAGTTTATACAAAAATAATCGCACACTATCTTTATTATACAACGACGGGAGCTTCATTCCCTGCTTCGTTGATAGCACGACGCACATTCACAAAAATCAGCAAGAGAAAACCCACCACGAAGAATACCCCAATCATCGACAATGCCAATCGATACGAATTGGTGAATTGATACACCAACCCAAAAACCAACGGCCCAATCCAACTCGTACCACGCTCACTGACTTCGTAGAGGCTGTAGTATTCTGATTCTTTGCCCTTGGGAATCATTTGGGCGAACAACGAGCGACTCAAGGCTTGCGTGCCACCCAGCACGACGGCAATGCCGGCACCAAGCAACAAGAACTGTACGACACTCCCTTTAACGATGAAATAACTGACCACCGTGAGTGATGTCCACACCACGAGACTAATCAAAATGGATTTTTTGGCACCAATACGGCGCGCCACCTGATTGAACCCGAGTGCGCCAAACCAGGCCACAAACTGCACCATCAAAATGGTAATAATCAACGTTTGTGATTCCATACCGAGTTCTTGGGTACCAAAGGTCGACGACATGGCGATGACGGTCTGGACGCCGTCGTTGTAAAGTAGGTATGCCCCAAGGAACAACAATGTTTGCGGATAACGCACCGAATTCCGGAGCGTCTCACCGAGCTGTGCGAAACCTGCCGTCACCACCGATTGCCCTTTTTGCAAATCATGTACTGCGGCGGTATTGGGCAAACTACGCAACGTGATAGGAATAAATATTGCCATCCACACACCAGCCGATGCCAAACAAATCCGCACGGCCAAACCACCATCGATGCCGATTTGTTCGTACGACAAAAATAGCGCCAAATTGAGGATGAGCAATAAGCCACCACCAAGGTAGCCAAAGGCAAAACCACGTGACGACACCGCGTCGCGCTCATCGGGGGTGGCGATTTCGGGAAGAAATGCATTGTAAAAGACCATCGATGCGCCAAAGGTGAGGTTAGCCACCAAGTATAGGAGCCCCCCAAATAAATAGTCTGTGCCTTGCATGAAAAACATCAAAATGACCGCTACCGTCGAGATATACGCAAAAATCCCCATCATACGTCGTTTGAGCGACGTATAATCAGCGACTGCTCCCAAAATAGGTAAGACGAAGACCTGCAATAAGACCGACAAGGAGGTCACATAGGCATAAAATGAACCCGCAGCGATAGGAATGTTCGGCCCGAATGGAAACAACATGCCACCGGTATCTTTGGCGGCTGCCTCGGCAATACTGGTCAAATATGGTCCCAAAAAGACCGCACCGACGGTGGTGGAATAGGCAGACACTGCCCAGTCAAAAAAATACCAACCGCGTTGTTCGCGTGTCCCTTTAAACATCACACCCTCCTTTAGGTATATTTACACACAAAAACCCAACACTACGAGGTTGTTACGTCATTGCATCATGCGCAACACGGAAAATCTAGGTTCCAAAGGGAATTGTATGATTAAAGTATAACCCATTTTGATTAAATGTTGCCGAAACTCCGATTAATTGTACGCCCGCCTGCTCTGCAGTCTGCACCGCCTGCGCCAAAGCAGGGTCAATAATGCCATCGATTGCCACGCTGTTGGCGTCTCCTTGAGCGACCACCACCAATACCGTATGCAGCCCAGTCTGGTGTAAATGCATTAATTCGTTGACATGGCGGGCCGCCCGGCTACTGGGAGCATCTGGTACAAGGCCGATATCTCGAATAATCCGCCCGGCAGATTTCACTTCGAGGACGATCGGGGTTTGTCCACCTTCGAGTACAAAGTCAAAGCGACTGGCACCGATTTGCACTTCACGACGCACCAGCGTATAGGCTGGTAATTCGGCAATCAGGTGCTGTTCGAGTACCCCCCGCATCAAACGATTCGGCAACAACGTGTCGAGTGATGCCCAACTGCCGTCAATGCGCTGGGCGGCAGCTGCTTGCCATTGGGTAACACGTTTTTCGCCAGGGCGTGACACCAAACACAGTAGGACACCCGGGAGCAACGTTTCGATGAGTCGGCCACGATCGGCCATATGGGCACGCACCACTTGGCCATCAGGAAGCAACGCTTCGAGCACGAAACGATTAGGTCGCGCCACGAACGTGGCAAGCTGTTGGGCTCCACCACCCGCAAGCGGCACGTGGAAGGTCATGCGCGGGTATCCCAGCGGGGGGCACGTTTATTGAGAAATGCGTCGGTGCCTTCTTTGGCATTTGATGCAACGACCACCGTAGCAAAAGTAGTACATTCTGCCATTAACGCATCGTCTAAAGACAAATCTACCCCCGCCCATATTGTCGCTTTGATGGTTGCAATAACCGGCGTGGCCATACTTGCGATGCGTGCCGCGAGCGTTTGGGCTACAGGCAGCAACTCCGCAGGGGCTACGACACGATCGACCAACCCCAAACGCAAGGCATCATCAGCACCGATCGGTTCACCAGTCAGTGCCATCAACAGAGCAGTGCTGGCACCGGCTTGACGGGCGACACGGACGCTGCCGCCCCAGCCGGGCATCAAGCCGAGCGTAATTTCAGGCAAGGCGAGGCGGGCGGTGCTACTGGCAATGCGCATGTCGCACATCAAGGCCAACTCACAGCCACCACCAAATGCGACGCCATTGACCGCAGCAATAATTGCAAAAGGCAGGGTGCGCATCAGTTTGCCAAGCACGAGTACCGCAGTCCCAAATTGTTGGGCATCGTTGCGGTCGGCGAGGGCATTGATTTCTTTGATGTTGGCACCAGCGACAAAGGCTTTTTCGCCAAATCCGGTAATAATCACCGCACCAACCCGCTCAGCAGCATTGGCGAGGGCAATCAGTTGGTCGTGGAGCTCCGCCACCGCTGCCCGGCTCAAGGCATTCACGGGGGGATTATTGATGGTCAACACGGCGACGCCGTCATTAAGTGCTGTTTGCCAAATCGTCATAGGAAGATCCTTTCATTACACCGTCGTCGAATAAAATCCTTGGCCGCTTTTGCGACCCAACAAGCCTTGCACGACCATCTCGCGCAATCGTTGGGGTGGGGCGAGGTGGTCATTGTTGAACTCGTGGGCCAACACATCACCAATTGCCACCGCCGTGTCAATTCCAATGACATCGAGGAGCATTAATGGGCCCATCGGATAGCCACACCCGAGCTTCATTGCGGTATCAATTGCATCGCGGCTGGCAACCCCTTGTTCGAGCAAGCGAACCGCGTCAAACAGGTAGGGGATGAGCAGTCGGTTAACAATAAAGCCACTGACATCTTGGACATCGACCACCGTTTTGGCGAGTTGCTTCCCAACCGCATACAAAGCCTGTTGTGTGTCATTACTGGTAAACGGCGTCGAAACAAGTTCAATCAGTTGCATGACAGGTACGGGATTAAAAAAATGGAATCCAGCTACACGGTCAGGGCGGGTGGTGGCTTGAGCCAGTTGGTGGATGGGAATCGACGAGGTGTTGGACGCCAGAATTGCATGGGGGCCACAGATAGCGTCAAGTTCCGCAAACAGGGTCGTCTTGAGGGCGAGGTCTTCGGCAATGGCTTCGATAACCAAGTCACAATCGGCCAAATCACGGCGATCGAGGCTGGGGGTAATCCGCTCAAATGCGGTATCAGCATCAGTTTGCGAGAGCGTCCCTTTTTTGATTGCGCGGGCATAGCCATCACGGATACGCTCAAGGCCGCGTGCTAATGGAGCAGCGGCAGCTTCACAGACACGCGTGGAGTAGCCGGCTGCTGCGAGGACTTGGGTGATGCCAGCTCCCATCAGGCCACAGCCGACGACGCCGATTCGGTGAATGGTCATATGATACTAATTCTCCACACAATGGCGTTCGACGATTTCGCAGTTTCGTGCTACTATTGGCGCGCATACGGTACGGCGAACGCAGGAATTGGTTTGCCGTCAGCATAAGGGAATTACGGCGATGACGCAAGGATTTCGCACCGAAAAAGACTCGCTAGGCGAGGTACAAGTCCCAGCCACTGCGCTATATGGCGCACAGACCCAACGCGCGGTAATCAACTTCCCGATTAGTGGCATGCGTCCCTACCCCGCATTTGTCTGGGCCATGGCGGTCATCAAACGTGCCGCAGCCGAAGTCAATCGGGATTTAGGGTTGCTCGATACTACTATCGCCGGTGCCATCATCAGCGCATCCGACGAGGTAATTGCCGGCAAACATGCCGATCAATTCGTGGTTGACCCCTTCCAAGCCGGCGCCGGCACCAGCCACAACATGAACCTCAACGAAGTGTTGGCCAATCGAGCCAACCAAATCCTCGGCTATGCCCTCGACGACAGCAAAAAACCAGTCAATCCCAATGACCATGTCAACATGGCCCAAAGCACAAACGACACCATCCCCTGTGCAATTCGTTTGGGTACCCTGTGGCGCGTCAATGAATTGCTCGGGTGCATCGATCATTTGGCCACCGCCCTCGAAGCCAAAGCACTCGAATTCGCCGATGTGGTCAAATCAGGACGGACACACTTGCAAGATGCCGTGCCCGTTACGATGGGGCAGGAATTTGGCGCCTATGCGCTCGCTGTGCGCAACGACCGCGAACGGGTGGCAACCGCCGCCGAACGGCTACGCCGCATCGGGATTGGTGGCACCGCTACCGGCTCGGGGCTCAATGCCCACGATGAATACCACCCCCGCATGGTGGTCACACTCGGTCGGTTACTTGGTCAAAACCTGCGCACCTCGGGAAATCTATTTGAGTCGATGCAAAGCATGGCGGATCCTGCTGACTTCTCGGCTTCGATTCGCACCTTGTGCATTACGTTGACGCGGATAGCCAACGACTTCCGGTTGCTGGCGTCAGGGCCGGCGACGGGGTTGGACGAATTGCGCTTGCCCGCGGTGCAACCGGGCTCGAGCATCATGCCAGGCAAAATCAACCCGGTGCTAGCCGAAATGCTCAACATGGCCTGCTTCCACGTGCAAGGTTGTGATCACACCGTCGCCTTGGCAGCCCAAGCTGGCCAACTCGAGCTCAATGTGATGATGCCGATTATTTCGCATAATATCAACGAAATGATGCACGTCATGATTGGGGCCATCACGGCATTTACCGATCGGTGTGTAGTGGGTTTGACAGCCAACCGCGAAAAAGCGCATGGCTGGTTAGCCAAAAACGCGATCCTCGTCACGGCACTCAACCGCGAAATCGGCTACCTCAATGGGGCAGCAGTTGCCAAAGAATCGATGGCGACTGGCAAAACCATTAAAGAAGTAGTCCTCGAAAAAGGCTTGTTAAGTGCTGAACGCATAGACGAGCTTCTCGATGTGCAGGCGATGACAAAGGGTGGTATTATGGGCTTTGGTAGTGGTGGCGGTTAAGTTCGTTGCAATGCCAAAGATAGACATACATTAACACGAGCACTGTCGCTCTTCCCTATGACCAGTGGTCATACGTGACGGCGGTGTTTTTGCTGGTACGACTACGTATCAGACTGATACGTTGGCGGATAGATGATGTAGTTATGGAGGTATGTTGTGCGTGTAGGAATTTTGACCGGTGGCGGTGACGTCCCGGGATTGAACCCCGCCATCAAAGCCGTCGTGAATCGCTGTGCCGACGCCGGCATTGAGGTCGTCGGTATCAAACGCGGTTGGGGTGGTTTGCTCAATTACAATCTCGACGAACCCACGAGCAACGAAGAGTGGGCTGCGCCGTTGACCCCTTTGCATGTGCGCACAATTGACCGTTACGGCGGTACCACGTTGCACACATCGCGGACGAACCCCCAACGCGTCAATGAAAAAATGATGCCGGAGTTTTTGAAAGGGCGCTTCCCATACACCGGCCCCAAAAACACTGCAGATTGCACTCCGCATGTGCTCAAGGTGCTTGAGCATCTCGGCATCGACACCTTGGTCCCTATCGGTGGCGATGATACGTTGTCGTATGCCGTCAGGATGTACAATGAAGGCGTGCGCGTCATTGCCATTCCCAAAACCATGGACAATGACGTATTCGGTACTGATTACTGTTTAGGGTTTTCTACCGCAATTACGCGTAGCGTCGAATTCATCAATGCGTTGCGAACCGCAACCGGTTCACACGAGCGCATTGCCGTAGTGGAATTGTTCGGCCGCAATTGTGGCGAAACCGCGTTGGTTGCAGGATTTTTGGCCGACGCCGATCGCAGTATCATCGCCGAAGTGCCTTTTGACGTCGAACGATTGGCCCATCAATTAGTCGCAGACAAACGCCGCAACCCTTCAAACTATTCCATCATGGTGATGTCAGAAGGTGCCACCATGATTGACGGTCAAACGATGGAATATGGCGAAGAAGATGCCTATGGCCACAAAAAATTGGGCGGTATTGGTCAAATAACCGGTGAAGCCATCAAAAAAATCACCGGAGTTGATATTATTAACCAACAAGTTGGCTATCTGATGCGCTCCGGTGCCCCTGATGCGATCGACCGCATGGCCGGCTTTTCGTTTGGCAATATGGCCGTCGATCAATTACTCAAGGGTCATAGTGGACTAATGGTAGCAATCCAAAACGGCGTTTATACCACAGTGCCTGCGGACACCCCATTGCAAGGGGTCAAACGCGTCGACATCGATCAATTCTACGATCCCATGGCATATCGCGCCAAGGTCAAAGAATTCATTGGCAAGCCGATGTTCTGGTACTAAGAGCAACAAGATGCGGGCTTTTGGCCGGATGATGTGCAATAATGCACGTATCCTCACCAAAAGCCCGTTTGCATATCATGAGGCAACTGATGGCTATTCGTCGTATTCTCGAAATCGAAGTTCCTGCGGATTTATTGATTTTACGTACCACCTGCACCCCCGTTACCTTACCCAAACCCACCCTTGAATCACTCGTGGGAGATATGATCGAAACGATGGATTCTGTCGACGGCGTCGGGCTGGCAGCACCCCAAGTAGGCATCACGCAACGCATTGTTGTTATCCGCATTCCCGTCCGCCATGACAAACGCGCTGACGGTAATGTGGTCGAAATCGAACCAGAACAGCTCTTTGTGATGCTCGACCCGATGATTACCCAACACGGCGAAGGAACAGTGAGTGGTTCTGAAGGGTGTTTGAGTTTGCCTGGCAGATTTGCGCCGGTCAAACGGTTTACTTGGGTCACGTGTGAATACCGCGACTTGAAAGGGCGCAATCTGCGCCTTCGCCGAGCAACCGGGTTATTGGCACGCGCAATTCAACACGAGGTCGATCACCTCAACGGCGTCCTCTTTATTGATCATGTGAGCGACCTTATCAGCATCGAAGACATGCGTGAAATACGGCAATGAATCGGCTACGCTATCGCATCCGGGATTTTTTGCAACAAAGAGGCTTTATGACAACTGCACCACTACGCGTCGGCATCATCGGTTCGGGCATCGGCAGGTCACACGCCGAAGGCTACGCCACCCTAGCGCGGGTCACCATTACAGCCATTGCCGGGTTGGATGATCGTTCCAAAACGCTCGCTTCGAGTTACAGCGCCCGACATTATGGTGAATATGCCGAATTACTGGCACAACCTGATATCGACGCCGTGAGTGTGTGTGTCCCCAATGGCCTGCATGCCGAAGTCACCTTGGCAGCCTTGGCGGCCGGCAAACATGTCTTGGTCGAAAAACCGTTGGCACGCACCCCTGCCGAAGGCGAATCAATGCTGGCAGCGGCCAAAGCCACCGGCAAAATATTGATGATTAGCTTCAATCATCGCCAACGGAGCGACGTGCAATACATCAAACAAATCATTGATAGTGGCCGTTTGGGGCGCATCTATTATGCCAAATCATATTGGATGCGCCGCGCCGGCATACCAGGAATCAATAGTTGGTTTGTCAACAAAACCATGGCCGGTGGTGGTCCGCTGATTGATTTGGGTGTGCATATGCTCGATATCGCCATGTATTTGATGGGCGAGCCGACGCCCGTATCGGTGAGTGCCGCTACTTATGCCGAATTTGGGCCACGTGGTCAAAAAGGGATGAACAGCATCAGGCAAACAGCCGATGGGAAATACGAAGTCGAAGACCTCGCAACGGCCATGATTCGGCTTGATGGCGGTGCCACGCTCCAACTCGAAACAAGCTGGGCCACTCATGGCCCCAATGGTGATGATTTTGGGATTATTTTGTACGGCACCGAAGGTGGCGCAGAGCTCAAAGTGGTCGACTATCACAACGTCAAAACCGTACGAATTTTTTATGATGAAGCCAACGGCACGCCCGTCGACCTCGTCCCCGACATCAAGCCGGGTGGTGGTCATGTCGATGTCATCAAAAACTTCGTCGAAGCAATCCTCGACGGCGCTCCTGCAATCCCCTCGGCCGAAGATGGCTTACGCCGTACCCAAGTCATCGACGCCTGCTACCGTTCCAGCGCCGAAGGGCGTGAAGTACGGTTGTAATACGAAGCCAGTACAAATGCACTGCTTAAATAGCAATGAGTGAATTGAGTTCGTCGGTTATTTGTGATAGCACATCAGACAATGATTGTTTCGATTCCAATGACGAATTGATGACTGTTTGGTCTGCTATCTGGACAAAATATTGCTCAATTAATTGATCAAATACAACCCCACGGGATACTCCACGCTCGGATCGGAAGCCATTGACACTGGTTAACAACTGATATGCGTGTGTGGTATTGCCTTGGACACAGAGCAATACAATATAAAGGTCTATGCAATACAATACGCTTTTTGCATTACCGGATTTGGTTATCTCTTGGAGGGTGATATACAAATAATTGATGGTCGCGAGAATATCACGCGCCATTAATTCATTCATGGCGAGACGCATGTACGTTTGTGAAACTTCAATGGAGCGGAAGGTTTGTTGATACGCAACCAATGCCTGTTTGAATTGGTTGCGGGCAAGGGTGTAATCGCCCATTAACGATAACGTCATCGCATGTAAACGTAGGATATTGGCATAAAAATCATTTGATTCATTGGTTGCATTCGGTATTGAAATAAGTTGTAATGCAACGGCCGAGTGTTTATGTGCCACAGAAACATTGCCGGCAAACAGATGCAAGTACGCCAAACAATGATTGGCGCGGCTTTGCCACTCGATATGTTGATGTGTCAAGAAATATTCAATTGCAAATTCCAATTCATGACACAAAAAATCAAAATCAATGTGATTAAAATTCACATCGCGAACCACATACCCGAGTGCTTGAATAACTGCAACCCGAGCACGGAAATAATCATTTGTATGCAACAGCTCGCTTGCGCGTACGTGCATGAAACAGCTGATTGCATTAAATGTAAGCCCACGTTCACTATATAAGTTCCCTAAGGTTAGTTGCATTTCGACATATGTATTTGATTCGTTCGGTAACATGCGCACGCACTGTTCCATCACTTGTACAATATCAGCGGTGTCACCCACTTCAATGGCAATCTCGCTACACAGACAACACAACAATGCACAGGCATCGACCATACCAGCATTGAGCATCAATGTCGCGACCTGCAACACTACGGGTAAATCGTTCTGAAAATTGAACATATTGAGAGGGAATTTCATGTCAATGGTAAAACCTTCACACAACACATGAAAAATTGATTGCAGATAATTGATGCGTTTGACCGGCAACAACGTTGCAGTTATTTGCGTAAATATGGTTCGTTGTACCATGATATTGGTCTCTAACGGATTTTCAACTACGAGCAAATAGCCTTTGTTTTTGAGTATTTTGATAGATTCTTCAATTTTGGCAACCGAGGTCTCACCAATTCCCGGTGCCACCACACGGATAAACTGCTCTGACATTTGGACCTGGAGCACGGTCATTAATTCTAATACGGAGCGGACGGTGCTATCTAAATGGTCAATTAAATCGCCGTTGGAGTAGGGTGAATAGACAAAATTAGTTGTTTGCAACTGATTCACCATCTGTTGAATGGCGCCGGGATTCCCTTGGGTCATTTGCGTAATCACCTGCAATAATTCTTTTTGCGGTGCAAACATGCCATTGTTGAACAGGCAGCGTTTGGCAAAAATCCACGCGGGTGAATCATTATTTTCGTACATCAGTGGTGCGATTTTGGTGATTTGGATGGGGATGGTGCTACTGACCTCGGGCATATTACGCATGGTAATCAACCACATAAACGAGGGAAATTGTAGTTGCATGTAGTCGATCCACGGTGTAACGGTAAAGTGTTCTGTTTCTTCAAAATCATCAAAGAGCATGATGGGATTGTGTCGTACGATATAATTATTTATTTGCGTTTTGATGGGTTGATAATCGTTCCCTTGGATACCAAACTGTTTCAACATCAGCGTTTGGAGTTGGGTAAACGATCGGACATCGTTAAGGTTTATTTTCACCACGGGGGTACCTTTAAATAGTTGATATTGGCGCATTAATTCGCCGGCAATCATTGTTTTGCCGATACCGGGTTCACCCACGATGATTTGGCATTTGCCGGCAATGAGCTCGCTATACACTTGTTGAATTATTTTTTCTTGACCGATAATGGCATCTTCCCACACATTATGGTGAATCCCATATAATCCAAGCATGCCATTCCATTCATCTTTGGAGAAGTAGCGTGCGTATGCGTGGATATGATTAATTGGAATACGAGTCGCAATCAGCAACGAAAAAAGTTCAGTAGCCGTCATGATGTGTGGCTGCAACTCAAAAAGCACCGCAATTACCCCATTCACCACCGCAATCGGTGCAGTGGTGTCACGATCGGACCGGGTCATAAACCAATCGTCGAATTTGGCACGTGTGATCGCCACACCTTTGGCATTGATTTGGTCAATGATGTCAGGAACGGTGATTTTTTCTTTGCGCAAGCGCCCTACCACCGTGCGCATCAGCTCATTAATAGCGATTTTGTCAAATACGAGTAACGAATGTGAATCCATAGTATCCTCGGCAAAGCAAGCAAGTGCGACCTAACGTATATCAAGGGGGTAATTACAGTTTGTGTGGATAGTATAACAGTTACCCTATACCACACCTTATATTTCCGTCGTTTTTCGACTAAATATACTCACATTCAAAAGCATGTCACGGGGTGGTCACACGAAACCTGCGCAACCGTTGCGCCTATCGCCCACTGATTCACGTCAGCGCACTACGTGTTTTCCATAAGAATAATTAACCAAATTAATCGTAAATGAACAATTCACGTCTTGAAGTTTCTTAAAAATATAATCTCGTCGTTTTACAACGAAAAAAAATAGGTGAATAAACCCAATTAATGCTGTAAAATTATTACATCATTTATACCATTCCATCAAAGGGATTACTATGCGTTATCGTATCTATGCACTATTGAGTGTCGCGTGTGTGACGTTAGTAAGCATCATCGGGTATATCGGCATAAATGTAGCGTATAATTCGTCGCCATTACGGCGGATACAAGCCGCACAAGAAATCGCAAAATTAAGTGGTCAATATCAATTCCACAGTGAAATAGATCAAATCAGCGACTATGCGCCGCGGATTACCAATTATGCCCGCCCCAGCCGACATGACCAGCTCGTCATTGATGGGTCGATCAATGAATCATTACAAACCAGCACTCTTACGATTGGTAATGCCAATGGCATCATGCTCGAAATCAGGCGCGAGCGCGGTGTTACCTATGCGCGCCAACCTGGCACGGGCTGGCAACGCACGAATAGCAACAATACGGCTCAAGTCAATACACTCAGTTATTTGGCGGGCATGACCCATGCTGCGGTAAATCCTCAAACTGCCAATAGCTATGATTTTGACTTTGACGGGCTGGCATTTACCCAGCATTTTGCCCGGCTTTTGAATGCAGACGCTGCTCACGGGATTAATTACAACCAAGAATGGTATACGATTGCCAA